>CAYXOX010000009.1:33536-47900 GCA_964466745.1 uncultured Rhodobacterales bacterium | reverse complement strand
GAAGAGCCGCGCGACGTGTTCGACCCGGGCCCCGACACCGGGTACCCGGACGGTCCGTTCCAGGGAGGAGGCTTCGGTGGTGGAGCCAACAGCGGCGACGGCGATGAGGAAGAGGAAGAAGGGGAAGAGGAAGAAGGAGGCGAGGAGTGCTTCACACTCTGCGGTGGTGATGACGAGGATGAGTTCCTCGAAGACGATGAATTCTACGATGAGTGTGAAGGAGGGCCGTGCCCCGCTTGAGCCGACGCATCGTTGCGATCCCGTTTGGGTGAGGCCACGGCTCGCGACACACCTGCAGACGGCGCCCGTAAGTGGCGCCGTCCTCGTTCAGCGGGGGTCGTCTTGAAGGCTTCGGGCGGCCCGGACGTCAGGCGGCTTCCGGAGCCGTGCCACCGCTCCCGCCGTCCTCGTCGAGCCGCTGGCCGATGCCGACAGCCCGCCCCCAGGCCCGGATATCGCGCGTTCGCACGGCCTCCCGGAGCACGCGCATGCGGGTCTGGCGCTCGTCCTCGCCCATGCGCAGCGCGTAGACGATCGCCTCGTCCATGGACTTGTTCGAGAACGGGTTGGTGATCACGGCCGAGCCGAGCTCCACGGCCGCACCCGCGAATTCGGAGAGCACCAGCACCCCGTCGCCATCGGTCCGCGAGGCGACGAACTCCTTGGCCACGAGATTCATGCCGTCCGCGAGCGGGGTGATCCACGCGACATCCGCGGCGCGGTAGTAGGCCACGAGATCGGTGAAGGGGATCGCCCGTGAAATGAGCGCGATGGGCTGCCAGTCGAGCGTGCCGAAGCGGCCGTTGATGCGCCCGGCCGTCTGCTCGATCTCGCTCTGGATTTCCTCGTAGGCCGACATGTTCCGGTTCGCGCTCACCGAGACATGCATCAGCCGCACCTTGCCACGCAGCGATGGGTTCGCTTCCAGCACGCGCTCGAAGCTGGTGAGCTGCTCGATGCCGCCCTTGGTATAGTCCGTCCGGCCGACCGACAGGATCAACTGCGCCTCCGCCATCTCGGCCCTGATCTCCGCCACGCGTTCGGCGGTGGAGGGCTCGCGGGCGCGCTCTTCGACGAAATCGAAATCGATCCCCACCGGCGCGACGCTCACCGCCACCTCCCGATCCTCGTAGGAGATCACCGTCGGTACGCTGCGCTCGTTCAGTGCCGTGCCCTCGAAGGTGAGGCTTTGGGCGACATTCTCGCGCTTGACCACGCTCACGTCGAGCAGGCTGCGCGCGACGGAGACGAAATTGGCGGCATAGCGCGGGATGTGGAAGCCCACGTCGTCGCACGCCAGCAGGCTCAGGATGATCTCCTTGCGCCACGGCAGCATGTTGAACAGGTCGGCGGAGGGAAACGGCGTATGGTGGAAGAAGCTGATGCGCAGGTCTGGGCGCATCTGGCGCAGGTAGCCCGGCACGAGCCACAGGTTGTAGTCGTGCACCCAGACCACCGCTCCCTCGGCGGCCTCCGCCGCCGCGGCCTCGGCGAAGCGCCAGTTGACCTCGCGGAAATTCGGCCAGTCCACCGGGTCGTAGTTGTAGCGTTCCTTGAACCCGTGAAGGATCGGCCAGAAGGCCTGCTTGGAAGTGACGTGGTAGAACTCGCGCACCTGGTGTTCCGAGAGTGGCAGGCGCGAAACCGTGTATGTGCCGTAAGCGTCCTCGATTTCGACCTGCGGATCGAAGTCGGGGTTGGACGTGTCCTCGGCCAGCTTCCAGGCGATCCAGGCGCCGTGATCGACGCTGCCGAAAAAGCTCTTCAGCGTCGGCACGATGCCGTTCGGGCTCTTGTTCTCCCGAAAGACGGTTCGGCCGTTCTCCTCCACCTCTTCGTAGGGCTGGCGGTGATAGACGATGACGAGATCGGAAGACATCGGTGCCTCCTCACGCCCGGCGGAGCAGGTTGAAATGCAGGATCGCCTCGGCGATCCCGGCCGTTCCCGGCGCGCGGGCGAAATGCACGTGATCCCGCCCCGTCAGCTGCTCGATCAGCGCGGGTTCGGAGCCGCCGACGGCCACCGCAGGCAGCCCGAGCGCGAGCATCGAAAGATCGTTCACGGTATCGCCCGCGCAGAGGCAGCGCTCGTTCTCGACGCCGAGGTGTGCCAGCAGCCGCAGGAGCGAAGGGCCCTTGCTTACCCCCTTCGGCAGCACGTCGAAGTAGCGGTTGGCGGAAATCAGCGCGTCGTGCCCGAGCTCGGCCACGATATCGAGGGCACGGGGTTCGAACGCCTCGGGATCCATGTCGTAGCTCACCCGGTGGCGGAAGCCCGACGACTGCATCTTCAGCCCGCGCACCCCGTGAAGCGACGCCTCGACGATCCCGTTCGCATTGCCCCACGCCTCCGCGATCTCGGCCTCGAGGACCTCCACGGGCGCAAGATGATGATCATGCGTGACCTCGGCGATCGTGGTGCCGACGTCGGCGACCGCGAAATCGGGGCGCGGAACGCCCCGGCGGCGCGTGAGATCGCTGATGAACCCAGGGTCACGGCCCGTCACGAAAATAAGGCCCACCCTCTCGCGGTTGGCCTCGATCCAGCGGTAAAACTGCGCCCGATCCTCTTCGGGTCCTCCGAGGAAGGTGCCGTCGAGATCGGTGGCGAGAACCAGCTCCTTGCCGGCGATGCTGTGCGGTTCGAAGGTTTCGTGACGGGTCATGACATCCTTTCTGCAAGTGTTGCGATATCTTCCTCGCTGGCCGGGTGGCGGAACGCGAGGTCCATCATCCGGGGCTCAGCCTCGATGGGCCGCGCCCAGAGCGCGGCAAAGCTGGCGCCGATCCCGGCGCCGTCGTGCAGGATCGCGCGAACCGTTTCGCAGATCGGCATCGCCACCCCGAGGCGGCGCGCGAGATCGGTGACGGTGCGCGCGTTGTGCTCACCCTCCACGACAACCGGAGCGCCCTCGAAGCAGTCCGCGCGCGGCACGCCTTCGCCAAGCTGTCGGCCGAGGCTCATGTTGCGCGAGGTGGTGCTGGAACAGGTCAGCGAAAGATCCCCGATCCCGGAGAGCCCGGTGACGGTCTCGCGGCGCCCGCCGAGCACTTCGGCCAGCGCCTTCATCTCGTCGACACCGCGGGTGATCAGAGCGGCGCGGGTGTTCTCGGCGAAGCCCGCGCCCGCCATCATCCCGCAGGCGATGGCGATCACGTTCTTGACGGCACCGCCGATCTCCACCCCAACCAGGTCGTCCGAGACATAGGCCCGAAAACTGCCGGTGGTGAGCGAGACGGCGAAGCGTGCCGCCACGCTCGATTGCGGGGCGAGCCTGTCGGCATAGGCGAAGGGGAAGGCCACGGTGGCGGCCGTGGGATGGTTGAGCACCGTCTCGCGCGCGAAGGTGGGGCCCGAGACCACCCCCACCGGGTGCCCGGGCAGTTCCTGCTCGGCGACCTGCGTCATCAGCAGGCCGGTTTCGGCCTCGATGCCCTTGGCGCAAACGGCAACCGGCACGCCCGGGCGCAGGGCGCCCGCCATGCCGCGGGCGATCTCGCGCACCGAGGCGGAGGGCACCACGATCATGGCGGCATCGGCCGTGGCGAGAGCCGTGACCATCTCCGTCGTCGCGCGCAGGGTCTCGGGCAGCGGGATCCCTTCGAGGTAGCGGCCGTTGACGTGGCGCTCCTCGATGTCCTTCACCACGTCCGCCGCGCGGCCCCAGACGGTTGCCTCCGCGCCGGCCCGGCTCGCCGTGGCGGCCAGCGCGGTGCCCCAAGCGCCCGCACCCAGCACGGCGATCCTGCGATAGGGCGCGGCGTCGTAGGAGAGGGGAGCGCCAGCGGCGGCATTGAGCATGGAATACTCCTCGGGGATTCGTGCGCTTCCCACGAAAAAAACGCGCCCGGCCGGATGGCCGGTGCTGAGAAGCTGATTAACGGGTGTGCCCTTAACATGGCATACTGCGACGCGATGGCAACCCCTCGCCCCGAAGCCGCCGCCCGCCCCTGCGGCCCGAGCCGGGCGGGTGCGGGCACGCCCGCGAGGCGATCGGCAGGTTGGCACAGCGCCTTCGGCGCCTTGTTGCACGGGTTCCGGCGGCCTGCGCCGGGGCGTGCAGGGTCGGGAAAAGCTCAGTTTCCCAGGCAAAACTTTACGTTGAAATCTGATAGCAGTTCTGTTCATCCTTGGCCCACGCGGCAGCCATCGGCCGGCGGCGCGTCTGCCATGGCTGGCCGGCGCCGGGTGGCGCAAGGCAGTTTTCGGAGGGGCAGATGGGCGCCGTCAGCATCCAGTCCGTGCGCAAGAGCTACGGCAAGCTCACGGTCATCGAGCGGCTCTCGCTCGATATCGACGACGGCGAGTTCCTGGCCCTCGTCGGGCCTTCGGGATGCGGAAAATCCACTCTCCTGCGGATGATCGCCGGGCTCGAGGACATCACGGAAGGCAAGATCAGCATCCGCGGGCGGGTGATAAACGATCTCGCCCCGAAGGATCGCGACATCGCCATGGTCTTCCAGTCCTACGCGCTCTACCCGCACATGTCGGTGGCCGAGAACATGAACTTTTCGCTTCGCCTCAAGGGGCTTGCTCCGCCGGAGCGGGACACCCGCGTGAATGCCGCTGCCGGAATCCTCGGGCTCGCGTCCTTCCTGCAGAGATTGCCCAGGCAGCTTTCGGGCGGGCAGCGGCAACGGGTGGCGATGGGCCGCGCCATCGTGCGCGAGCCGCAGGTCTACCTTTTCGACGAGCCGCTCTCGAACCTCGATGCCAAGCTCAGGGTGCAGATGCGCTCGGAGATCAAGCTGAACCACGCGCGTCTGAAGACCACGACCGTCTACGTCACCCACGACCAGATCGAGGCGATGACGCTGGCCGACCGGATCGTGGTGATGAACGGGGGGCGGATCGAGCAGGTGGGAACGCCGCTCGACCTCTACGACAGGCCGGCCAACCTCTTCGTCGCGGGCTTCATCGGCTCGCCCGAGATGAACGTGCTGCGCGGGCAGCCGGAGGCGCAGGGCATCCGCATGGCCGACGGCACGCTGCTGCCCTTCGCCGTTCCGGGCGGCAAAGCACCGGGCGACGTCGCCGTAGGCATACGGCCCGAGCATTTCCTGATCGCCCAGAGCGGCATTCCCGCAGAGGTTCTGACGGTGGAGCCAACGGGCGCGGAGACGCTCGTTGTCTGCAAGGTGGGCGCGCAGGATTGCGTCGTGTCCACGCGGGATCGCATCCCCCTGGCGCCGGGCGACAGGCTGCACCTCGGGGCCGATGAGCGGAAGATCCACTTTTTCGACGCGGCGAGCGGCGAGCGCCTCGGCGCCGTGCAATAGGGAGCAGCGGCGGTGGATATCGTCAGGATCGAACCGGGCCGCCACTTCGCCGCCGCCGTGGCAGGCGGGGGGCATCTCTACATCTCCGGAACCATCGCCGAGACACATGATGCCCCCGTGGAGGTCCAGACGCGGGAGGTGCTGGCCCGGATCGACGCGCTGCTGGCCGAGGCGGGAACGGACAAGACGAGGCTGCTTTCGGTAACGGTCTACCTGCCTCACATCCGCGACTACGAGGCAATGAACCGCGTCTGGGATGCATGGGTCGATCCGGACCACAAGCCGGCGCGGGCCACTCTCGAGGCGCGGCTGGCCATCGAGAGCCTCAGGGTGGAGATGTCGGCTGTGGCGCTCCTGCCGGCGGCAGCGCAGGTACCGGGCGCTCCCGGTAGTAAAAATATGCGTTGATATATGATAAAAACTCGGACTAGCGTGTGAGCGCGTGGGCATACGTCGACACGGTCGGAACGAGACCCGGGAAGGGCAGACCGCAGGTGGACAGCAAGACCGAGGCGAGCCCCGTCAGCTTCAGGGCCAACACTCACGACAGGAGAGGGCGCGACATGACTTTCAAGACGGAAAAACCCAACGGACGCAGCGGGCTGGATCGCCGGTCGTTCTTGCGCGGGACGGCGGCCACGGCGGCAGCTCTCGCGGCGCTGCCCGGGCTCATGCCCGGCCGCGCGCACGCGGCCTTCGACGGCGAGATCAACATGCTGGCCTGGGACTTCCAGCCCGACACGATCCGCTCGCTGGTAGACACCTGGACGGCCGAGGGGAACCCGGCCGTCAATCTCGCGGTGATCCCCAATGTGGGCTACTCGGCAGCGATCCAGACGCGTCTGCGCGGCGGCGACGACATCGATCTCTACTACAACTTCGCCTACAACACGCAGAAGTTCGTGAACGAGGGCTGGGCGGCCAGGCTCAACGGCCTGCCGGGCGTCGACGATCTGATCGGCGAGATGTTCGAAAGCGCGCGCGCGCGGCACGTGAACCCCGACGGCGACATCATGTCGGTGCCCTATTTCTCGGCCGTCCACACGCTGCACTACAACGCGCAGTTCCTCGCCGATGCCGGGGTTACCTCGGTGCCGGGCACGCTGGCCGAGATCTACGACGCCTCGGTGAAGCTGCGCGATGCGGGCATCGTCGAGTCGCCCTATGTCGCCTACTGGGTGAAGGAATTCTGCGAGGAATACCTGCACACCTATCTTCTGAACGAGGGCATCGACGCCTTCGACGACGAGGGCAACCCGATCTTCGCCGACGATCCGCGCACCGTGGGCGTTTTCGAATGGTGGCAGAAGATGTACCAGGAAGGGCTCGCCCCGCAGTCGCTGCTCACGGATGATCCGGGCAAGCTCTCCAACGAGATGGCACAGGGCAACGCGGCCTTCTACGTGCTGCACCACTACTTCCTCACCTCGATCCGGGCGCTCGAAGGGCCGCAGTCGGCCAACGTGATGCTCGCGCCGGCGGCCGCCGACAACTACACCCTCCAGATCGGCGAGGTCCTCCAGCTCGGCCAGATCGACGACGAGGATCGCAAGCTCGCGGCCTGGGAGCTGGCCAAGTACTACGGCTGGAAGGATTCCGAAGGCCGGTTCTCGGTATTCACCAAGTGGGCCGAGGCGGCCGGACTCGCCGCGCCCTATGCCGGGTTCTTCACCGATCCCGACGTGGTCGCCGCATTCCCGGACTTCTACGATCTCGGCCTGCTTTCGGACATCTTCGATACCGGCTCGAAAGTGGTGCCGGCGCGGACGATGCCCTGGTACCCGGACTTCCAGGCGCGGGTTGGCGACATCGTGCACGCCCTGCTTCTCGGCCAGTCGACGCCCGAGGAAACGGTCACCGCGCTGGCCGACGCGGCGCGCGCCGCGCAGGGTGGCCCGAGCCTCTGACGCATAAACGGCAGTGACCCGCGCGGGAACGGTGAGGGAATCGTGAAGCTCGCATCATCCTACCCGGCCGGGTCACTCGCGCGGTCGGACGCCCTGTTCGGCCTGAAGATGACATCGGTAGCGGCCATCATCCTCGGTGTGCTGCTGCTGATACCTTCGGTGCTCACTGTCATCTACAGTCTGCACAACGTCCCGGCGAACGCGTCGAGCTTCGGCGAGTTCGTCGGGATCAGGAACTACGAGATCATCTTCGGAAGCCGGGTCTTCTGGCGCTCGATGTGGGTGACGTTCCAGTTCTCGGTGGGCTTCGTGGTGCTTTCCACGCTGATCGGGCTGGCGATGGCGTTGCTGCTCAACCAGGAGTTCTTCGGGCGGGGCCTGGCCCGGGCGCTCCTGATCATCCCGTGGGCCACGCCATGGCTGGTGCTCGGGATTCTCTGGAAATGGTACGCGGACGGCAGCGTCGGCGGGCTCAACGCGCTGCTCGTGGGGCTCGGCATAACCGACGAGTACAAGAACTTCCTTTCCGATCCGGATTCCGCGCTGATCCTCGTGATTCTCGCCGCGGTTTGGCGCCAGGCCAGCTTTGCTGGCATCCTGCTGCTGGCCGGGCTGCAGACGCTGCCGCAGGAGCTCAACGAAGCCGCGGAGCTCGACGGCGCAAACTGGTGGCAGCGCTTGCGCAACGTGACCATCCCGTGGATCCGCCCGGTACTCGTGACCGTGACGGTGCTCAACATCATCTACGCGTTCCTGCAGTTCGACGTCATCTTCGCGATGACGCAGGGCGGCCCGGGAGACGCAACGCAGGTGCTCTCCATCCTCATCTATCGCCAGCTCTTCGTGGTGACCCAGATCGGCCTCGGCTCGGCGCTGGCCGTCGTGCTCGGCGTGATCGCGCTGGTGGGCGGGCTCGTCACGGTCAGGCTGCTCTATCGCGGGGAGGCCGCGCAATGACCTCGATCCTCGCTTCCGTCTTCCGGCGCGGCGCGTCGGGCGGTCGCCGCCGCCGCCGCAGCCTCTTGCAGAGCGTGTTCCTCTACCTCGGCGTTCTCGTCTTCATGGCCTGGATCCTCCTGCCGGTCTGGTACCTCGTGGTCTCCAGCCTGATCACGCCCCAGCAGCTCGGCTTGCGCAATTTCAGCTTCTTCCCGAGTTCGATCACCTTCGAGAACTACGTCTCGGTCCTCACCGGGCGCACCGGCGGGGCGGGGATCGGCAGCACCGATCTCGGCTCCCGCCTGCTGCCGGCAATCGGCCAGAGCTTCTTCGTGGCCTCGGTGCTCGTGGTCGTGAATCTCCTGATCGCAGGGGCCGCGGCCTACGCGCTTTCGCGCTACCCGTTTCCGGGGTCACGCAAGTTCGAGCTGGCGGTGATCGCCACCCGCGTGGTGCCGGCGATCGCCATCATCGGCCCGTTCTTCGTGGCGTTTCGCGAGATCGGGGTGCTGAACACTCCATGGGCGCTGATCCTGAGCTACAACGTGTTCACCCTGCCGCTCGCCATCCTCATCCTGAAGAACTATTTCGATCAGTTGCCTCGCGAGATCGAGGAGGCCGCCAAGATCGACGGCGCCGGGCGGCTCCGGACGCTCTGGATCATCGTGCTTCCCATCGCGCGGCCCGGCCTCGTGGCCGCCGGCGTGCTGATCTTCCTCGAGGCCTGGAGCGAGTTCTTCTACTCGCTGGTGCTCACCAACCAGCTGACGGTGCCGCCGCTTCTGGCCGGCTTCCAGTCGGTGCAACAGTTCAACTGGAACGCGCTGGCCGCGGCGACGGTGATGTCGATGATCCCGCCGATCCTGCTGGTGATCATCTTCCAGCGAAACGTTGTGGGATCGCTGGCCGCGGGGGTCGGGAAATGACCCTGCGTGCCGTCGTACTCTCGGCCGGGGCATGGTCGCAAAGCAGCCATCTGCCCGCGCTCGCGGATGCCGAAGGGGTGGAGATCGCAGCGGTCTCGAGCCCCGACGAGAACATGGCCCGCTCCGTCGCCGAGCGGTTCTCCGTGCCGCGCTGGAGCACCGACTGGCGGCAGGCGCTGGCCGAGGCGCCCGATATCGCCGTGGTCTCCTCGCCGCCGGTGGCCCACGAGGAGATGGTGACGGGCGCTTTGGCCGCCGGCGCCCATGTGCTCGTAGAGAAACCGTTCGCGCTCGATGCCGCCTCCGCGCGGCGCATGCGTGATGCCGCCGAAGCTGCCGGCCGGCAACTCCTCGTCGGTTTCGGCTGGCCCGCCGCCCCCGGCTTCGCGCTTGCGCGCCGGCTCATCGAGGCCGGAGACGTGGGCAGCGTGGAGCACCTAACCTTCCATCTCGCCGTGAACACCCGCGCGCTGCTCTCGGGCGGAACCGACGGTGGCTGGGGCGGCGAGGCGGAATCCAACCGGGCGACCTACACCGACCCGCGCGTCTCGGCCGGCGGCGCGGTCGCCGTGTCCATGTCGCACCAGCTTGGGCTGGTGGACTGGCTCACGGGCGATCCGATCGTCGCCGTGCAGGCCGCGACCTTTCCCGCCGGCGCGGCCATCGATCTGCACGCCGCCGTCACGGCCGAGTTCGCTGGCGGCGGTTCGGCCGCCGTTTCCTCGGCCTCGACCCATCCCTATCTCGCCCGGCCGCAGTGGCACATGGCGCTCTACGGCGCAGCGGGGCAGATCTGGCTCGATTCGGCGGCAGATCACCTGCGCCTCGTGCGTGCCGACGGCAGCGTCGCGATTCACGACGGCGAGGCGGCGTCCGGCGTCTACGATCCCGGCGCGCCCACGAAGGCGCTGATCGCCTGCGGCCGCGGAGCGGGGGCGCCGGCCGGGCTCGACGCGGCGCTGGCCGCGCGGGTCGTGGCGCTCAGCGACGCGATCTACGAGAGCGCGCGCAGCGGCGCCCGCGTGCCGGTCGTGTACCCATGAGCGGTTCGATCCTCTTCGCCGGAGGCTCCATCGTGGACGGAACCGGAGCCGAGCCCCGGGCGGGCGACGTGCTGGTTGAGGGCGATGAGATCACCGCGGTCACAGAGGGCGGCGCGCGCCCCTCAGCCGATCGCGTGGTAGACATCTCGGGCCTCACCATCGCGCCCGGTTTCATCGACATGCACACCCATTCGGACCTGCAGGTGCTCTGCTCGCCGGACCACACGTCCAAGCTCTCGCAGGGCGTGACGAGCGAGGTGCTCGGGCAGGACGGCCTTTCCTACGCGCCGGTGGACGACGAGACGCTGCGCGAGCTCAGGGCCCAGATCAGCGGGTGGAACGACGATCCGCCCGGCTTCGATTGGAACTGGCGGTCGGTCGGCGAATACCTCGCGCGGCTAGACGGGAACACGGCGGTGAACTGCGCCTATCTCGTGCCCCACGGCAACCTCCGGATGCTGGTGATGGGCAACGACGACAGGCGCGCCACCCCCGAGGAGATGGAGCGGATGAAGGCGCTCCTTCGGCAGGGCATGGAGGAAGGGGGCGTCGGCCTTTCCACCGGGCTCACCTACGTGCCGGCGATGTACTCGGACACCGACGAGCTCGTGGAGCTGTGCAGGGTGGTGGCAGAATTCGGCGGCTTCTACTGCCCGCATCATCGCAACTACGGGCTCGATGCGCTGGGCGGCTACCGCGAGTGCTTCGAGATCGCGCGCCGGTCGGGCGTGGCGCTGCACCTTGCGCACACCCATCTGAGCTTCGATTGCAACCGTGGAAAGCTGCCTGCACTGATCTCGATGATCGACGGGGCGATTGCCGAGGGCGTAGACCTTTCGTTCGACAGCTACCCGTACCTTGCCGGCATGACGACGCTGCTCTCGCAGTTGCCGGGCTGGGCTCTCAGCGGATCGGGCGAGGAGCAGATGGCGCGCCTGCGCGATCCGGAAACCCGCGAGCGGATCATCGAGGCGCTCGACGTGACCGGCTCGGACGGCCACCAGGGCCTCACGGTCAACTGGAACTCCGTTCATGTCTCGGGGGTGCCGAACGCCCCCGAGCTTTCGTGGGTGATGGATGTCACGCTGGCCGAGGCGGCGGCCCGCGTGGGGATGCGGCCGGCCGAGTTCGCGCTTGACATCCTCGTGGCGACCGATCGCGCGGCGACCTGCGTGTTCTTCATCGGGATCGAGGAGCATGTGCGCACCCTCATGCAGCACCCCGCACATACCGTGGGGAGCGACGGCATTCTGGTGGGCGACCGTCCGCACCCGAGGAGTTGGGGCACCTTCCCCAGGATGCTCGAAACCTACGTGCGCGAGGAGGGCGTGCTCACGCTTGCCGAGTGCATCAGGCACATGACGGGATCCGCCGCGCGGCGCCTGCGCCTGGCCGACAGGGGCCTGATCGCCGAGGGGATGAAGGCCGATCTGGTGGTCTTCGATCCCGACACTGTCTCGGAGCGCTCGACCTATTCCGAGCCGCGCGAGGCGGCCACCGGCATTCTCCATGTCGTCGTGAACGGCGTATTCGCGCTCGAAGACGGAAACGTGACGCGGCAGCGCGCCGGCCGGGTGCTCCGGCTCGGCGCTACCTCGGAGAGCACGCGATGAGAGAACACACCGCACCGCCAGCGAGGCGCGAGTGGGCCCGGCTGCACGTCGCCACGCCGGCGCTGGTGCTTGATCGCGACGTTTTCGACGCGAACATGGACGAGATGGCCGGCATCGCCCGGGCGGCGGGCGCGGAACTCTGGCCGCA
This sequence comes from uncultured Rhodobacterales bacterium, assembly GCA_964466745.1. Classification (GTDB taxonomy): domain Bacteria; phylum Pseudomonadota; class Alphaproteobacteria; order Rhodobacterales; family Rhodobacteraceae; genus CAYXOX01. The sequence continues at coordinate 36,044 of CAYXOX010000009.1, read as the reverse complement.
CGCCAAGACGCACCGCATGGCCGCCGCGGGCCGGCGCCAGATCGAGCGGGGCGCACACGGGCTCTGCGTGGCCAAGCTGGGCGAGGCCGAGGCCTTCGCCGATGCCGGCGTCGTCCGGCTGTTCGTGGCCAACCCGGTAATGGGCGCTGAGAAACTCGCGCGCGCCCTTGCGCTCTCGCGACGGGTGGAGCTGACGCTCGCCACCGACACGCTCGACGCGGCTGCCTCCGCCGGCGCCCATTTCGCCGCCGAAGGCGCGGCGGCGCGCTTCATGCTGGCGATCGATACCGGGCTCGGGCGCGAGGGCGTGAGCCCGGCCGCGGCGCCGGATCTTGCCGCGGCGATTGCCGCGCTTCCCGGCGTCGATCTCGTGGGCATCTATACCCACGAGGGCTCGACCTACGGCGCCACGGACCGGGCCGATCTCGCCGCCCGCGCCGTGGCGGCGGGCGAACTCATGGTCGGTGTGGCCGAGGCGATCCGCGCCCGCGGCATCGCGCTGCCCGTCGTCTCGCTCGGCTCGTCCGCCTCGGCGCGGGCCGTGGCCGGTGTGCCGGGCGTCACGCAGATCCGGCCCGGCATCTTCGCCTTCAACGATCTCGGCCAGGTCGCACTCGGAAACGCCTCGCTGGAAACGACGGCCGTGCGCGTGATCGCCACGGTCACCAGCCACCCCGACCCGCACCGGGCCTGCATCGATGCCGGTTCCAAGGCGCTTTCTTCCGATCTGCTGCCGGCGGGCGCGCACCGGGAGGAATGGCCGGGCCACGGGTTGATCGTGAACGCGCCGGGATGGATCATCGACAGGATGTCCGAGGAGCACGGCTGGCTGCGCTGGCGCGGCGATGGCGAGCCGTCTAACCTGCCGGTTGGAACCCGGCTCGAGATCGTGCCGAACCACGTGTGCATGCCCTTCGCCCTCTTGCGCAAGGCAACCGTCCTTTCGGGCGGCGAGCCGCCGGTGGTATGGGAGGGGTTCGGCCCGGGATCATCTGAATAAGGGGGGAGCAATGGTGGATCTGGACTTTGCGGCAGACGAGGTTCTGCTGGTTGCGTCGCGCGGAACGGAGGATCGGCACGGGCTGTGGCTCTGGAAGGAGGGCAGCGCCGGCTGGGAGGGGCGGCAGCTGGGCACCGTGCGGCAGCTTTCCTCGCTCTGCGGGCATCCGACGCTTCCCGTGGTGTACGGAACTGCCGGGGTGGACGAGGAGGGCACGCTGCATGCCTGGCACATCGGTGCCGATGCAGAACGCACGCTGTCGTCCCGCGAAAGCGGCGGCTCCGAGCCCTGCCACCTGACCGCCGACCCCTCCGGCCGGCTCCTGATCGCCACGAACTACACGACGAGCACCCTTGCGATCCAGCCGCTCGGCGCCGATGGCGCGTTCGAGGGCGAGCTGGAGCTCGTCCCACTCACGGGGGGCGGCCCGGAAATCGAGCGGCAGGACGCCGCGCATCCCCACCAGGCCTTCTTCAAGGGCGAAACGCTGATCGTGATCGACCTCGGGGCCGATCTCGTGCGGGAGTTCCGCGTCGATCCCGCGCGCGGCGGTGCCGCCTCGCTGGAGGAGGTGCGCGTCACGGCCACCCCCGCGGGCAGCGGCCCGCGCCACGGGGTGGTGCTGCCCGACGGCCGTCTGGCCGTGAGCGGCGAGCTGGGCGAGAACCTGCTCGTCGGTCATCTGGGCGGCGAGGGGTGGGCCGATATCCGCAGCACCCGTCTTGTCGGGCCGGGCAAGGCGCGATGGGATCGCAACTATCCCGGCGACATTCAGCGCTCGCTCGATGGACGCCACGTCTATTTCGCCAACCGCAGCCACAACACGATCGCTACCTTCGACGTCTCCCGAGCGGAGCCCGAGCTCGTGGGCGAGGTCGACACCGGCGTGGACTGGCCGCAGCACATCGTCGTGCGCGCCGGCGCGCTGCTCGTGGCCGGCTGGGATTCCTCGCGCGTCATCGTGCTGCCGCTGGAGGAGGGCATTCCCCAGGCGCCCGAAACGCTGCTCGAATGCGACGGCGCGGGGTGGCTGCATGTTCACCGGATCGCGTGAGGGGCGCGCGGACGGCACGACCGGCACCCCTCGCAAAGGCGACCCCCCCGCTCTAAGGAGCGGCACGCCACAAGGCAGGCCGACGGCACGAGGACATATGGACGAAACGACGAAACCCGATCCCGCCAAGCCGGCGAAGCGGAGAGGCAAGCCGGCCAACGGTGCCGCCCAGGCGCGCAGCGGCGCCACCGGCTCGTCCTACGCCGTGCCCGCGCTCGACAAGGCGCTCGACGTGCTCGAGCTGATGTCGAACCTTTCCGATCCGATCACGCCGAGCCAGATCGCCCAGCGGCTCGGCCGCTCTCTGCAGGAGGTCTACCGGGTGGTGCTGGTGCTGGAGGGAAGGGGATACCTGATGCGCCCGCCCGGCACCGACGCGCTCGTACTTTCGACGCAGCTCTTCGGCCTCGCCACCCGGTTTCCGCCGTTCAGGCGTGTTGTCGACGTGGCCCAG
>CAYXOX010000009.1:0-33526 GCA_964466745.1 uncultured Rhodobacterales bacterium | reverse complement strand
CCAGCCGATCATCAACTCGCTGGCGATCAACAGCGGCGAGGCGGTGCACATCGCGGTGCTCGACGGGTTGCGGATGTGCATCATCGCCCAGGTCGATAGCCCGCAGCCCATCGGCGTCCGGCTGCGGGTGGGTGTTCACAGCCCGGCGATCCTCGGGTCCTCGGGGCGCCTGCTGATTGCGTTCCAGACCGAGCCGGTGCGCAAATGGTATCTAGAACAAGCCGCTGCCAGCCTGCCGCCCGACGACGTCGCCCATGCCCGGTCCCGGGTCGAGGCGATCGACAGGCACGGTTTCGAACTGGCCAATGCACCGCTGCTGCCCGGGATCGTGGACATCAGCTTCCCGATCCTCGATCAGACCGGCGTGGCCCTCGCGGCGGTGACGATCCCCTACATGGGCAGCTACGGGACGCCGAAGCCGCGAGACCTGGTGGTGCGCCTTCTGCACGAGGCGGCCGACCAGATCTCGACCGCCATGGGCGGCAGGCTCCGCCCGCTTGCCGATCCGCTGCCCGAGCCGGGGCCGCGAAGCCTCGGCGTCTGACGCGTCATCCCCGGGCGATTTCCTTCAGGACCGTTTCGGCGGCATCGAGCGTGCGGTCGATGTCGGCCTCCGTATGCGCGGCGCTGATGTGGTTGCGCTTCATCGCGATCGGCAGCATGTAGAAGCCCCGTTCGCACATGCCCTCGCGGAACGCGACATCCCGCGCCGTATCGTTGCGCAGGAGATCCTCGTAATTCGCGATCTCGCCTTCCATGAAATACGGCGTGAAGACCGAACCGAACCCTGCCGATACCATCGGAATCCCGAGCCTTTCGGCCATCGCCGCGAGTTCCCGCCGCACCTTCTCTCCGAAGCGGAAGGTGCGTTCGTGCACCGTGCCGTCCTCCAGCGCGGCGATCGTGGCGAGCGCCGCGGCCGTGCCCACCGGGTGCCCGTTGTAGGTGCCGCCCACGAAGACCGTTCCGCCCGGCTCGGTGTTGAAACGGCGCATCACCTCGCGGCTGCCGGCGAGCACGGCGCAGGGGTAGCCGTTGGCGATGGCCTTGGCCATCGTCGTGACGTCGGGGGTGACGCCGACATGGCTCTGGAAACCGCCCAGGCCGTGGCGGAACCCGGTGATCACCTCGTCGAAGACGAGCACGATCCCGTGCTGGTCGCAGATTTCGCGCAGCCCCTGCACGAACTCCCGCCGCGGAACGACGCAGCCGATGTTGTGCGGGATCGCCTCGAGGAAGATCGCGGCGATCTCGCCGGGGTTGTCGCGGATGAGGGCCTCCACGCTGCCGAGATCGTTCAGCCGGGCGACCAGCGTGTTGTCGATTGCGTCCTGCAGCTGCCCCGCCGAGCCCGGGTCCTTCTGGCCGATCAGGTGGGCGGGGCTGGCGATGTTCATCAGAAGGTAGTCGTGCCAGCCGTGGAAAGCGCCCTGGAACTTCACGAGCTTGCGCCGGCCGGTGATGCCCCGCGCAAGCCGGACGGCCATGTAGGTGGCCTCCGAACCCGAGGTGAAGCACAGCACCTGCTCGGCCGACGGAACATGCTCGATCACCTTCTCGGCGAGCAGAACCTCGCCCTCGTTTGCCCCTATCCCGATCAGATCGGGGCCGGACAGCGCCTCCACTACCGCGCGATTCACGCCCGGGTCGTTGTGGCCGAGCACGATCGGCCCGAAAGCGGCGTGGTAATCGAGGTAGACGTTGCCGTCGACGTCGCGGATGTGGGCGCCTTCGGCCCAGTCCCAGGCCGATGGCCCGGGCAGGCGGCGGCTCGCAGAATTCACGCCGCCGGGAATGGCCCGGCGCGCACGGGCCTGCATGGCTGCGGAGTTTTCGAGCTTCATGGGTGCCTCGCGGGTGAAAGGTCAGTCGAGCCCGAGCAGGGGCAGCGGATCGCGGTTGATGATCCGGTCGATCGCTTCCTCGGGCACGCGGGGCAGAACGGTGCCCTCCACGATCGCGTTCACCCGGCGCAGCCCGTCGATCGTCTCTCCGATGGTGGTGATGGGAAAGTCCGATGCGAGCAGCACCTTGTCGAGGATGTTCCACTCGGTGGCGCGGATGAGCGCCTCCCACTGGGTGAACGGGCGATAGAAGAGGCCGGAAATGTCCGTGTAGACGTTCGGATGCTTGCGCACGACCACCACTGTATCGGCCGTCCAGGGGTGGCCCATGTGTGCCATGATGATGGTGAGATCCGGGTATCGCTGGGCGATCTCGTCGACCACGAGCGGGTGGGCGTACCGGATCGGGGCCATGCGGACGGGCGAGGTGCCGATGTGGAAAAGGATCGGCAGGCCGTGCCGCTCCGCCTCGCGGTAGATCGCAAGCGCGCGCGGCTCGAAAGGATCGAAGATCTGGTAGTTCGCGCCGAGCTTGATGCCGCGGAGCCCCAGGTCCGTGCGGCCGCGCTCCAGCTCTTCGAGCGCGTTGACGGCGAAGGGATGGAGCGACATGAAGCCGATCAGCCTGTCGGGGTGGGCGCGGACGAAGGCTGCCGTTTCGGTGTTGGGATTCTCCGCATCGCCGGGCTTGTCGGGGCCGTTGACCGAGCCCACCCGCTCGCACGGGTGCCACATGATCGGGAAGACGATGGTCCGGTCGGCCGGAGCGGCAGCCTCGAGAAAGTCGGCCCAGGTGTAGACGGACTCCACCGCGCGGTCGGGGCGCCAGGAGGGGTTGCTCTGGTGCATGCCCGCGGGGACCGCGGTTCTGAATTGCGGCGTGTGGGAGTGGACGTCGACGACCATGGTTGCCCTGCGGTGATTTTACTTGGCGAACTCAAGTTTCATATGCGGTAACCTAGGGCCCGCCGCTGCCGGCCGTCAAGCGCAACCTCCGGAAGCCACGCGAGAGCGACGGCGGCGCTCGCCGATCGCCGCGGCAGCGGGCCGGTCAGGGGGCGTCCCGGGTATCATGCTGCGACAACAGCCGATCCGCGCCCGTATTCCGCTCCCCGTGCTCTTGTTTCCCCCAGATTTTTGCGCGACGACTATTTGGCGTAAAGGAGGGAGCAAACGATGCTGAAGCGATGGACCGCGGCGCTCGCGGCATGCTTGGCAGCGGCGGCCGCGGCGCCCGGCGCGGCCGAGGTGCCCGAAGCCTGCACCCCCTATTTCGAGAACCAGCGGTTCACCCTCATCATCCCGAACCCGCCTGGCGGTGGGTTCGATGCCTACGGCCGCGCCTTCGCGCCGGTGATGGAGGAAGTGACAGGCGCATCGGTGCAGGTGGTGAACCAGCCCGCGGGCGGCGGGCTGATCGGCGTGGCCAACGTGGCCAACGCCGCGCCCGAAGACAACGTGATCGGCTTCTTCGCCACCAACGATTTCCTTGGCATCGCCCTGTCGGCGACGCGTCCGGAAGACGTGATGCCGCTGGGTGCGCTCGTGGTGGACAACTGGGTCTGGATCACCCGGCCGGACATGCAACTGGAAGATTTCATCGGCAAGCCGATCACCAGCGGCGCTCCCCATATCGAGGCCGTGCTGACGCGCCAGTTGCTGCCCGCGCGCGCGCTGCAGAGCGAGCTGAGCGTCGTCGCAGGCTACTCGGGGTCGGCCGAATCCACGCCGGCGCTTCTGCGCGGAGACGTGGACCTGCTCCATCGCAGCTATGCGCACGCCCTGCTGCTTGAGCAGGCAGGTGATGCCAAGCTTCTCTTCTCCCTGACGGAAGGCCCCGTCGCGCCGGGAGCGACGCTGCCCTATCTTGCAGGGGAGGGCGGGGTGGTGGACCTCATCACGAAGGACCTGCCGCCCGAGGAGCGCGCCCATCGGATGGAGGAGGCATTGCTCGCGGCCGAACTCAATACGCATATGCGCGCGGTTTTCGTTTCGTCCAACGTGACGGGCGAGCGGCTGGATTGCCTTTCGGGCGCGGTTGAAACGGCGCTCTTCGAGCCGGACCTGGCCGATGCCGTTGCCGCGATCAGGCGGCCCTACGGGCCGATGAAGGCCGTAGACGCGCGTGCATTCATGGCGCGGCTCGCCGCCGCCTATGCCCGCGCCGAGCCCGTTCTTGAAGATCTTCGCAACGAGGCCCTGCAGTGAGGGGCATGGATTGAACGAATACCTAGGCTCGGCCGCAGTCGGGCTCGGGCACCTTTTCTCCTGGCCGGGCATCCTGATCCCGGTGCTCGGCACGCTCCTTTCGATGGTCACGTCGTTTCTGCCCGGCATCGGTTCGGCCAGTCTCGTTGCGCTCGTCATCGTCTTCACCGTTCAGTGGGATCCCGTCTCGATCATGCTGCTCTTCGGAGCGCTAACGGGCGGGGCCACCTTCATGGGCTCGATCACGGCGATCCTGTTCAACATCCCCGGCACGACGGCGAGTGCCGCCGCGATGCTGGACGGCTACCCGCTCGGCAAGAAGGGGTACCCGCAATACGCCATCGCCTGCGCTGCCACGGCCTCGGCGGTGGGATCGGTGATCGGCGTGGTGGTGCTGATCCTGATCCTGCCGATGATCCGGCCCTTCCTGCTGGCCTTCGGGCCGCTGGAGCTTCTGCTTCTGGGCATCTGGGGCCTGACAACGCTGGTCGCGGTGCCGAACAGCGCGCCGCTCAAGGCGTTCGTGATGGTGCTGCTGGGATTTCTCACCGCAATGGTGGGTGCGGATCCCACCACCGGGCAGGAGCGCTGGGCCTTCGGAAGCCTCGAGCTCTTTGCCGGCATCCCGATGGTGCCGGTCCTGCTCGGCATCTTCACCTTCTCGGAATTGATCACCTGGGTGCGCAGCTACGATCTTTCCGAGAACGCCGTGACACGCCGCGCCCCCGACGACAGCACCCTCGCGGGGATACTCGCGGTCTTCCGGCACTGGGGCCTGACGATGCGCTCGGCGGTCATCGGCACCGTCGTGGGGATCATCCCCGGGGTCGGGGGTACGGTCGCCAGCTTCGTGGCCTACGGCCAGGCCGTGCAGACAAGCCGCGGCAATGCGCAGGAATTCGGAAAGGGCGACGTGCGCGGCCTCGTGGCCCCAGAAGCGGCGGTGGACGCCAAGGACGGCGGATCGCTCCTGCCGGTCGTGGCGTTCGGCCTTCCCGGCAGCGAGGGCGGGGTTATCCTCGTGGCCGTGCTGGCCATTCACGGCATCGTGCCCGGCGTGCCGATGCTCTCCGAGCAGCTTCACCTGACCTACGCGCTGATCTTCGCGCTCCTGTTCTCGAACATCCTGACCTCGGTGGTGGGGGTGGGGCTGGCGCCCTACCTCGCCCGGTTGAAAGACCTGCGCATCGATCTGATCGTGCTGCCGGCCCTGATCGTCTCGCTCATTGCCGTGGTCCAGATCGACTCCCAGGTCAGCGATCTTTTCCTCGCGGTCGGCTTCGGCCTCGCAGGCTACTTCTTCAAGCGGCACGACTGGCCCCGGGTGCCGTTCATCATCGCCTTCGTGCTCGGCGCGTTTCTCGAGACGAACCTGTCGCTCACGACGCAGCTGGTTGCCTTGGACCGGATCACCCTCTGGGAGCGGCCGGCGGCGCTCGGCATTCTTGCCGTCACCCTGGTTTCGCTGTGGTGGCTCCTGCGCAAGCGCGCCCGCGGCGGGTGGCCTCCGGTTGCGCCGGCGGATGCTGTCATCGGTGGAGCGCTGGCCCTTGTGGCGGCGTTTTTCCTCGCTTCCGCCCTGCTGGCCGAACGCTCCTACTCCCCGGTGGCGCTTGCCGTGGTGGGGCTGCTCTTGCTGGCGGCGCTGGTCGTGGTCGCCGCGGCGCGGCGTGCGGGGCGCCCGGTGCTGCCGCCGGTGCCGAGGAACCATCGCGTGCCGATCGGGGCCATGGCCGCGCTGCCGGTGCTGACCGTCCTTGCCGGGCTGCCGGCGGCGGTGGGACTGACGGTGCTGGGCTGGTTGCGCGGGACGGGCTCGGCTTGGGCGCGGGCGCTTGCCTGGGCGGCGGCGAGCGGGGCAGGGGTGTATCTCTTCATCGCGGAGTTCGCGCATCTCCTGCTGCCGCCCGGCCTTCTTTGGAGCCTGCTGCCCTAGGCCTCACGGCTTGCGCGCGATGATCCCGGCGCGGAGCGGGTCGCTGGCCGGCTCGCGGTCCGTGGTCGGGCCCGGCGCGCGGTGCTGCACATCATAGGCGACGAGTTCGACAGAGAGCCCGAGCGAGGTGAGGAGCGCGCGCACGTCGGCTTCGCTTGCGCGGGGGCCCGGCGCGGTGATGGCGTAGTTGGTGGCCGCCGCGACGAACGCCGCCTCGCCCGCGTCGTCCAGGCCGAGCAGGTCGCGCGCCAGGGGCGCAAGGCGTCGCGCGCGCGCTTCGCGCCTGGCCGGATCGCCGGGGGCGCGGCGCTCTGCCTGTTCCTGGTTCAGCTTGTTGGTGAGAATGATCCTGCCGCCGGGCGCCAGAAGGCGCACCCAGTTCGCGGCCATGGCGGCCCATCCCTCGGCGCCGACAAACGACAGGAAGGAGTGGGCGAGGATCGCGTGGACCGGTGCCGTCTCGATGGTGCGGATGTCTCCCTGGACGATTTCGAGGTCCAACCCGGCATGGGTCGCGTATTCGCGGGCCAGCGCGCAGGGCGTGGCGCAGATGTCGGCGAAGACGAAGGTCGGTCGCTGGCCGGCACCTGCGAAGCACTCGGCCGCGAGGGCGAGCAGGCCCGCATCGGCGCCGCCCGAGATCAGCACGCGCGAACCGGCCTGCTCCCGCAGCGGCGCCAGCCCGTATCGGTAGAGCCCTTCGCCGGCCGGAGCGACGCCGCCGAGATCGAGCGCGCGCAGCACGCCCCAGACGCGGTGATAGTTCGCACAGCCGCGCGCCGGTGCGCAAAGGTCCGGCGCCCGCTCCCAGGCCAGCCGCGCCAGCCGCCCCACGGGCTCGGACGGGAGCCGCCGGGGCTTTCCGAAAAGCTCCGGCACCGGGGGCGGAACGGTCACGGCGCATCTCCAGCGGGCGCTTGGCCCGGAAGATCGAGCAGGGACCAGAGCTGTGCGATCATGTGCTGCTCCTTCGAAGAGAAGTTGCTGAAGGCAAAAACCTCGGCTCGATCCACGCGATCGAGCGGCAGCCCGGTGCGCGCGAGTTCCTCGGGGCTCATCACGATCACGGCGCGCGCGATGTCCGGCAGGAGCAGGAGGGCGTGCGCAGCGGAAAAGCCGCTCTCGCAGGCTGCGCCGATCGCGCGCCCGCCAAGGCAGACCCCCGCCGCGCTGGCGGCGCCATCCGTGGGCGCCTGGCTGATCCGGGCGAGATGCCCGCCATCGGCGCAGGTCTCGGCTGGCGCAATCTGCAACGTCACCGGGATGCGGCTGCCGTCCTGGAAGAGCCGCGCGAGCATCCGGGAATAAACGCTCGACGTGTTGCCGCCGATCTGCGGAACCGAGTTCACCTCGCAGATCCTCGCGCCCGTTTCACGCCATGATCGGGAGATGTCGGTCGAGATCAGGTCCACTCCCGCGATGTCCAGCTTCAGGATCGCCGCCGCATCCAGCGCCAGGGCAAGATTGTCGGGGTGCGAGTCGGAGATCTCCAGCTCCTCGTTCGTGCCGCCCTGGCTGCGGTTGTCGCGGCGGCGCAGGCGGACGAACGCGTCCTTCTCGGGCACGGACGCCGGGGTCATCCCGTTCTCCTCGAGCAACTGAAGGGCCTCGGCATCGAGGCTCACCGCGGTTTCCGAATGGCTCCGGGTGCCTCGCGCGGCGCCGCGTTCGCGCAGTTGAAGGGCGAGCAACTCGGCCACGGTATCGCGTCCGTTGCCGACCACGCCGCCGGGGCGGCGGCGCACGAGGCGGATCACCTCGCCGGCGCAAACGGTGAAGCGATGGGTCTGCCCCGCCACATGTTCCTCCACCATCACCCGCTTCGAGTGCCGAGCGGCCTCGGCATGGGCCGCGCCGACGGCGGTGGCATCGGTGAGCCCGGCAGCGACGCCGAGGCCGCCGTCCTGGTCGGCCGGCTTGATGACGACCGGGTATCCCATCGCCTCGGCCGCGGCAGTGGCCGACTTTGCATCGGGTGCGGGCGCCTGGCGCGGCACCGGCATGCCGAATGCGCCGAGGAGCGCGGCCGCCCGGGCCTTGTCCCGGGCGATGCCCATGCCGATGGAGGACGTCGCCTCGGTGGAACTGCTGTGGAACAGCCGCCGGTATCGCCCTGTCCCGATCACCTGCAGGGAGGCGTCGAGCGCGCGGTAGGGATGGCCCGACTCGATGGCATTGACCGCGAGGTGATAGCGATTGACGCCGAGCGCGCGGTATGGCCTCAGCTGCTGCATGTGGGCCGCGACGGCGGCGCGTGCATTGCCCGGAGAAACCCGCTCGCGGAAGACGGTTTCGGCGAAGGGAACGAGCCACCGCAGCACCGTGCCCAACGCCTCCGCCCTTTCGAGGCCGAACGCGATCCGGAAGCGCCCTTGCTTCTCGCCTTGTGGCGTGGCGGGCAGGATCACCGCCTGTGCTGCACAGGGCACGCGCGCCGCGCGCAGCAGGGCAACGATCCAGAAGCCGAGACGTTCGGCAAACTGGATCGGCAGGGGCGCCGTTGGAACAGGCGGCGGGTGGGCGAGGGACAATTCTGCCCCGAGCGCCGCATCGAGCCGGGCGAAATGAGCGATCGCGACCCTGTCGACGGTGATGTCACCGACCATCGTCGGCAGAGGCAGACCATGGGCGTGCCCGCGGTAGCGCTTCCAGCGCTCGCCGAACCGAAAAGGGGCGGAGCCTGCTGGCATGGAGCGCCTCGTCAGGCCGGCTGCGCGGCGGCTGCCACGGGCCGGGCCCGGCGCGCCGCGCTGTACGTAGGCAGGTGGCCCATGGGCAGCTCTCCGTGTCGCATGCTGCCCTGCCGAGGCCGGTCACCTCGCAAGGCTTCGCATCATTGCCCGTGGTGATCTCCCGGACGTCGGATGCGGCGGGTACTGGTCTGAAAGCACTGGCACCGAGAATTTCGAGGCACTACGCCGCCATCCTTAGCGGCGGCGCATGAGCGCGACAAGACGGGCTCCGTGGAGCGCGTGCGGGGCGTGGCTCCCAGGGCGGCGCGGGCCCGTCAGCCGGCGAAGCGTGCCGTGAGGCCGCCGTCGGCGGTCCAGTTTGCGCCGGTCACGAAGGAGGCTTCGCCGGAGAGCAGAAAGGCGATGCAGTTGGCGATTTCCGCGGGCGTGGCCAGGCGGTGCATGGGGTGAACGTCGAGCACCTGCTCGCGCAGCGCGGGGTCGTTCATCTCGAAGAACTCCTTCACCAGCGCCGTCTCGGTGTATCCCGGGCTCAGTGCGTTCACCCGGATCTGGTGCTTGCCCATGTCCAGCGCGAGCGAGCGGGTCAGGCCGACGAGCCCCGATTTGGCCGCGGCATAGGGAAAGAATCCGGGGTAGGTCATCGTGGCGTGCACGGATGCGACGTTGACGATTGAGCCCCTGCCGGCCTCGATCATGCCGGGCAGAACCGCGCGGCAGGCAAGCCAGGCCGCCTTGAGATCGACGGCGAAGACGGCATCCCATTCCGCTTCCGTCATGGCCACGGGATCGGCGTAGGAGTTGCGGCCGGCGTTGTTCACGAGCCCGGTGACCGGGCCGAAGGCGGCCGAAGCATCCGCCACGGCACCGGCGAGCGCCTCGGCCGAGCAGACATCCGCCTCGCGGAAGAGAACGTGGTCGCCGAGGCGCGCGGCGAGCGCATGGCCTTGCTCGGGCAACAGGTCCACGAAGCTCACGCGTGCGCCCTCGGCGAGGGCCTTTTCGACCGTGGCCGCGCCGATGCCCCGGCTGCCGCCCGTGACCAGCACATGTTCTCCTGCGAGTCGTCCCATAGCCTTCACCAATCCGCCACCGAGCCATCCTCGTGGTACCATTGGATCGCGCGGGCGTCCTGCCACGGGTGGCGTTCCGCGGCGGCCTCGTCGATCTCGATCCCGATGCCCGGGGCCTCGGGCGGCAGGACATGGCCGTTCTCTATGCGAGCGGCGCCCCGAACCACCTCGTCGCGCCAGGGCACATCCGAGCGCATCACCTCCTGGATCAGGAAATTCGGGGTGGCGAAGCCGAGATGGATGTTCACCATCGTGGCCACCGGCCCGAGGGGGTTGTGCGGTGCCATGCTCACCCCGAAGGTATCGCACAGGGCGGCGATCCGGCGCACCTCCGTGAGCCCACCGGCGTGGCACACGTCCGGCTGCGCGATCGCGATCGCCCCGGCCTGGAGGAGAGGCAGGAACTCGCGCCGGTGGCAGAGGCGCTCGCCGCTCGCGATCGGAATGGTGGTGGACCGCGCAACGCGGGCGATGCCTTCGACATCCTCGGGCTGGCATGGTTCCTCGAGGAACCACGGCCGGTAGGGCTTGAGAACCTCGGCGTACTGGATCGCCATGGCCGCGGAGGTGCGGCCGTGAAGATCGACCATGATGTCCATCTCTTCGCCTGCGCCCTCGCGGGCGGCGGCCATCAGCTCTTCGGCGGTGCGCAGCGCGGAAATCCCGTCGAGCGGCCGGGTGCGGCCCACGGCGAGGATCTTGACCGCGGTGAACCCGTCCTCGCGCGAGCGTGCCGCCTTCTCGGCGAAAGCCTCTGCGCGCGCGCTGTCGTAGACGGCCGTGGCGTCGCCCCCGCCGAGGTGGTCGTACATCCGCAGCCGTTGGCGCGTGAGCCCGCCCAGAAGCTGCCAGAGAGGGATTCCGAGCGCGCGCGCCTTGATGTCGTGAAGCGCCTGGTCCAGCCCCGAGAGCGCCGACATCGTCACGATCCCGCCCTTGAAGAAGGGATGGCGGAAGAGGACCTGCCAGATATGCTCGATGTTGCGCGGATCCTCGCCCTCGATCAGCCCGGCAAGATCCTCCACCGCCCCGACCACGGCGCGTGTCTGGAATTCCAGCGTCGCCTCGCCGAGCCCCGTGAGGCCCGGCTGGTCTGTCTCGATGCGCACGAAGATCCAGTTCCGCAGCCGCGCATTCACGACCTGCGCACGGATCTTCGTGATCTTCACGGCTCAGCGCCCGGTGAGCGACTGCCGCTTCATCCGCCGGTCGATCAGCGTCTGAAGCACGACCGAAATCACGATCACGAGGCCGAAGGCGAGCTGCGTGTAGAAGGCGTTGATGCCCGCCGCCACGACGCCGGCATTGATCGCGCCGATGATGTAGGAGGCGAAGAACGTGCCGGCCACCGAGCCGGTGCCGCCGAAGACGCTGGTGCCGCCGAGGAACACCGAGGCGATGGTGTTGAGCAGGAAGCCCTCTCCCGTGGTCGGCCAGAAGTAGAAGCCGTAGATCGAGGTCATCAGCCCCGAGAAGGTGGCCATGACGCCGACGAGCATGAAGGCCTTCGTCTTCACGCGCACCGCGTTGATCCCCATGAGCCGCGCCGAGGTGGGATTGTCACCCACGAGGAAGACATGGGCGCCGAAGCGCGTGCGGTTCAGCAGGAACCAGGCGCCGATCAGGATGACGATCATCCACAGGGTCTGCACCGGGATGCCGAAGGGCGAGGAGCGGAAGATGGCGTGCATCTCCGGGTAGTCTTGCGCTGTCAGCGGCACTCCGGTGCCGTCCATCATCACCAGTTCGAGGCCCCGGAAAAGAAAGGAGGTGCCGATGGTGATGACGAGCGATGGAATGTTGAGCCAGGCGACCAGCGTGCCGTTTATCCAGCCGCAGGCAGCGCCGGTCGCGAAGCCCGCGGCGAGGGCGATCGGCCACGGCGTTCCGTCCTGCGCGAGCAGGCAGAAAACGGCCGTGCCGAGCGCCATGATCGAAGGGAAGGACAGATCCATCTCGCCTGTGATGACGACGAACGTCAGCGCGATGGCGATGATGCCGAACTGCGGCGTGGTCTGCGCGAAGGCGATGTAGATGTTCTGGTTGGTGAACACCGCCGGAGCCGCCACGACGAAGGCGACCCACATGGCGAGGCCGACGCCGATGATGCCCACCTGGCTGATGTAGCGGCGCCAGAGCGAGGGGCGCCCCACGCGGTTGTTCTGCGGTTTTTCGGATGTGGGCTCGGGCTTCTGCTCGGTTTCCGCGACCATGATCTATCCCTCAGTTAAGCGACCCGGTGCGGGCGACGTGGTACAAGCGCTCGATCAGTTCATCCATGGAGATGTCGCTCTTGTCGTACACGCCGGCCACCTTTCCCCGGTCGAGCACGTAAAGACGGTCCACCACGGGGTAGACGTGGAAGATGTTGTGGTCGATGAAGATGGCCGACTTGCCGGCCTCCTTGATTCCCTTGACGAATTCCAGCGTCTTCTTCGTTTCTGTCAGCGACAGGCCCATGGTGGGTTCGTCGAGGATCACGAGGTTGGCGTCGAAATAGAGGGCGCGGGTGATGGCCACGCCCTGCTTCTCCCCGCCCGACATCGTCGCGACCACGTTGTCGGGGTGCACGGCGGCGGAGGTGAAGCCCATGTGCTCCGACATAAGCCTGGCGGACTCGGCCCGCATCTTGGCGACGTCGAGCAGGCCCCATTTCGTGCGCGGTTCGCGGCCCATGAACATGTTGCGCCAGATCGGCTGCTTTTCGCAGAGGGCCCGCTCCTGGTAGACGGTCTCGATCCCCAGAGCGCGGGCGCGCGCGACCGACCAGTCCACGATCCGCTCGCCGTTGAACCAGATCTCGCCGCCCGGGTCCGGGTCGTGGAAGCCCATCACCGTTTTCACGAGGGTGGACTTCCCGGCCCCGTTGTCGCCCAGCAGGCCGACGATCTCGGACGGGTATACGGCGAAATCGACATTCGAGAGCGAGCGGACCTCGCCGAATGTCTTCGACACGTTGCGCAGTTCGATCACCGGCGTGCCGGGTGGCGTCGTGGTCTGGATCACGGCGGGCGGCCTCTCAGTGGGGTGGTCCGCGGCGGCGATTGCCGCCGCGGACGGCGGAAGTCAGCGGATCTCGACGGCGGCGAGCGGCGCGACCGCATCCACGTTGGAGGCATCCACGAAGGCGCCCGCCGTGTTGATGTCGAGCCCGGAGAACCCGTATTTCTCGGTCAGGCAGATGTTCAGGATCGGCAGGTAGCCCTGAAGGTAGGGCTGCTGGTCGATGACGAGGTTCTGGAACCCCTCCTGGATCGCCTGCGCGGTGTTGGGCGACATGTCGAAGCCGGCGAAGTACACCTGACCGGGCTCGAGCCCCGCGGCATCGGCGTAGACGCCGACGTTGGAGGTCAGCCCGCCATGGTCGGTGACCACGATCTTCACGTCGGGGTTCGCGCCCATGAGGCCCACGAAAGTGGCCGTGCCCGCGTTGGGGTTGGCGTTCGTGGCGGCGTCGATTTCCTGGTAGATGACCTCGAGGCCCGCTTCCTCGAAGGCGTCGATCACGCCGACGGTGCGCTGGCCGCGGTCACCGCCCTGCGAGCGGAGGCCCCAGACGAACACCTTGTCGCCTTCCGAAACGCCCGAGCGCGCGACGGCTTCCGCGCCCAGCGCGTAGCCGGCGTCGTAGTTCGGGGCACCCACGTAGCCGAAACCCTGGGGCGCGTATGCTGCCTGGCTTTCGCGCAGGGAGGTGTTGAGCGTCGTGAAGATGATGCCGGCCTCGTAGGCCTGCTGCACGATGGGCCCGGTGGCCGCCTCGCCGGCGAAGCCGTAGGTCGCGATCCCGTCAACGCCGGTCGCCACGGCCTGCTGGATCTGCTGCAGCATCAGGTTCGGATCCCAGTTCGAGAAGTAGTAGGTCACGTCCGGCCCGAGATCGAGCTCGGCCTGGCGGAAACCGTTGTACACGTTGTTCGCGAAAACGCCGCCCTGCGGCCCGCCCGGGAACGCGGCGATCCGAACGCCGGAGCACCATTTCTCTTCCGGCTGCGCCGTGGCGCCGCTTGCGAGCATCGCAGCGGTGGAACAGGCGAGTGCCGAGAGCAACATCCTTGCCGAAGTCATGTCCAGTATCCTCCCATGCTGGGCCCCGTCTGCAGCCTGTTTCGGCCGGTCTTCGGGGCACGAAAAATGGGTAGACGAGTCATACAAGCCTGTAAACGCTTTTCTGTCCTCTCCCGGTTGAGGCGGTGAAGGCACGTGCGGCATCAGCGTGGGCCGAGCCCATGACGGAAGGGATTTGCTGCGCTGCGGCGTGAGATTCCGAGTCCAGCGAGCGAGATCGCCCGTTTACGCGTCTGCAAAGTTGTCCTACACGTTCGGCAATGACGTCGCCCGCCAACGATCCCGCACCAGCCCTTCCGGCCGCGCAGAGCGTGGCCGAGCTTCTTGCCGCGCAGATCGTGGATCAGCTCGATCTCGGCGCGCAGCTTCCCTCCGAGGCCGATCTCGCGGCGCGCTTCGAGGTGAGCCGCGTGACGGTGCGCGAGGCGCTCAAGATGCTTGCGGGGCAGGGCCTTGTCAGCCTGTCGCGGGGGCGCCGCGCGACGGTCACGCAGCCCGACGGCGCGATGTTCGGTTCGTTCCTGCGCTCGCTGATCCATTCCGATCCGCGTGCTGTGTTCGATCTCAGCCAGGTGCGCCGCTCCCTGGAAGTTCAAGCGGTCACGCTCGCCTGCAGGAACGCCAGCCGCTCGGGTCTCGCGGCGGTGGACGCGGCGCTGGCGGCGATGCTCGAGGCCGCCCGGGCGATGCCCGACAGCGGCAGTGACGAGGATTGCGGCCGCGCCTTCGACCGTGCCGACGTGAAGTTCCACCAGGCCCTCGCGCTCGCCGGGGGCAACCGGGTGCTGATCTTCCTCTTCGAGGCGATGGAGAGCGCGTTGATCGAGGGGTTCGAGCGCAGCCGTCGTGGCCATGTGCGCTCGCGCACGGCGTTGCTGGCAAACTGTGAAGACCACCGCGCGATCCTGGAGCATGTCCGTGCGCGCGACGAACGTGCCGCCGCCGATGCCATGCTCGCACTCATCGCGCGGGCGGAGACGAACCTGCGTGCATCGTTCGGAAGCGTCTGAAGGAGCCCTCCGTGAAGATCACCGCGCTGAAGACCTGGATCGTGCCGCCCCGGTGGCTGTTTCTGAAGATCGAGACAGACGAAGGCATCGCGGGTTGGGGCGAGCCGGTGCTCGAAGGGCATGCCGCCACCCTCGCCGCTGCCGTGCACGAGCTTGAAGACATGCTGATCGGCCAGGATCCCCGCCGGGTGGAGGACATCTGGCAGATGATCTACCGCAACGGGTGCTATCGTGGCGGCCCGGTTCTGATGAGTGCGCTGGCCGGCATCGACATGGCGTTGTGGGACATCAAGGGAAAGGCGCTGGGCGTTCCGGTGCACGAGCTCCTTGGCGGGCCGGTGCGGGAGCGCATCCGCACCTACCGCTGGTGCGGCGGTGACAGGCCCGCGGAGCTGATCGCCGGCGTACGGGCCGTGCAGGCCGAGGGCTATACGGCCGCGAAGTTCAACATCTGCAGCGAACTGCAGATCGTGGATTCCCACGCCAAGGTCGACGAGATCATCCGCACGCTTTTCGAACTGCGCGAGGCGGTGGGCACGCAGATGGATCTCGCGTTCGATTTCCACGGGCGCGTGCACGCGCCCATGGCCCGGGTGCTTCTGCGCGAGCTGGAGCCGCTGCGCCCGATCTTCGTCGAGGATGCCGTCGTCTCCGCCATGGTCGAGACGATGGCGGATCTCGCGCGCGTCACCTCGATCCCGCTTTGCGTCGGGGAGCGGCTCCACAGCCGATACGATTTCAAGCGCGTGTTCGAGTTGCGCGCCGCGCAGGTGGTGAACCCCGATACCGCCCATGTCGGCGGCATCTCCGAGATGGTGCGCATCGGCCACTGGGCCGAGGCCTACGACGTGGCGCTAGCACCGCATTGCCCCATCGGGCCCATCGCTCTGGCCGCCTCCCTGCAGGTCGACGCGGTCTGCCATAACGCGTTCATCCAGGAACAGTCCATCGGCATCCATTACAACGCCGGAGCCGACGTGCTCGACTACGTCATGCCGGGCGGCCTGGTGATCGAGGAAGGGCACCTGCAGATCCCTCGCGGCCCGGGGCTCGGCATCGATGTGAACGAGTCGAAGGTCGAGGAGATGGCGCGCATCGGCCACCGCTGGCGTGCTCCGGTCTGGCGGCATCCCGACGGGTCCATCGCCGAATGGTAAGGCGGTTCGAGGGCATCCACGCGGTTCTCTTCGCACTCTTCGACGGCGAGGAGCGGCTGGACCGGGGCGCCATGGCGGCCCAGATGTCTTGGGTGCGCGAGGCGGGCGCCGAGGGTGTTGTCGTCCTGGGGCTTGCGACGGAGGTTGCCAAGCTTTCGGAAGCCGAGAAACGGCGGGTGATCGACTGGGCTGCCGAGGACAGTGGGCCGCTGCCGCTCGGCGTGACCATCACCGGCAACTCCGTTCTGGAGCAGCGATCCCTTGCGGCCCATGCGGCGGCAGCGGGTGCCGACTGGCTGATCCTTCAGCCCCCGCTCGCGGGCGCGTACGGTGCGGCGGAATACCTCGAGTTCTTCGCGCGGGTAGGCGCGGGGCTTGATCTGCCCTTCGCGGTGCAGAACGCCCCGGAGTACCTCGGCCGCTCGCTCTCGGGAACGGATCTCGCCGGCCTCGCGAAGCGCTGCGAAGGCTTTACCCATGTGAAGGCCGAGACGAGCGCGGGCGATCTTGCCGGGCTCGTGGCGCTGGCCGGCGAGAGGCTGACCGTTCTCAACGGGCGCGGCGGGCTGGAGATGACCGATTGCCTGCGTGCGGGCTGCGCGGGCTTCATCGTGGCGCCCGACGTGCTGCCCGGCGTGCGCGCCTGCATGGAGCGCTGGCGCGCGGGGGACGAGGCGGGCGCCGAGGCGGCCTATGCCGCGTTCCTGCCGGCTGCCACCTTCGCGATGCAATCGCTGGAGCACCTCGCATGCTACGGCAAGCGCATCTTCGGCATGCGCGCCGGCATCGAGATCCACGACCGCGCTCCCGCGCTGCGGCCGACCGAGGCGGGGCTCGCCTTTGCCCACCACTGGGCCGGGGCCGAAGGGCGGGCGCCTTAGGCTGCCGGTGGCGGGAAGATTGTGCGCCCGTTCACGCGGATATCGACCTCCACCCGGTATTTTTCGAGCGCCTCCGGATTGATCTCCACGCCGAGGCCCGGCGCGTCGGGCAGGTGGATCAGCCCGTCGGCGTCGGGGGCGATGCGGGTGCGGGTGAGGTCCAGCGCCAGTTGGGTGAGGCCTGTGGGATACTCGCAGATCCGGTGCTCCTCGAGCCCTGCATAGGGTTGGAGGGAAGCCGAGAGCGCGAGGTTCGAGGTGAAGGTGTGGTTGATGTAGGTCACGCCCCGTTCTGCGGCATAGCGTGCAACGTCGGTTGCCGGGCCAAGTCCGCCGATGCGCCCGCAATCGATCTGGACGAAACCGACACCTCCGAAATCGATCAGGTGCTCGGCCATGTGCCGGTTGTGCGCGGCCTCGCCCCCCGCCGTGTGCACCCTGGACGAGCGTCCCGACAGCGCGCCGTAGGCCCGATAGGAATGGCCGTGGAACGGCTCTTCGAAGAGCAGGACGTTCGCGGCTTCCATGGCCGGCAGGCGCGCGGCGGCGGCTTCCACGTCCTCGCCGAAGATCTGGCCTGCGTCGACGAGGAGGATGCCATCGGGCCCCAATCCCTCGCGTGCGGCGGCCACCTGCTCGGCATCCGCCTCGACGGAGGCGCCGAAGGGTGCCCAGCCGAACTTGGCCGCGCGAAAGCCCTTCGCGCGGATATCGCGGGCGCGGGCACGGGTCTCATCGGGCGTGGCGCCGAAAAGAACCGAGGCATAGGGTGTCTTGGGGTGAGCGCGTTCCCATCCCAGCAGCCGCCAGGCCGGAACGCCGCGCGCCCGCCCGAGCAGATCCCACAGGGCCATCTCGATGCCCGACCAGGTGTGCGCCGCCTGCAGCAGATCCATCGAATCGTATTCGACCCGTGCCGCGATGGCACGAATGTCCTCCGGCTTCTCGATGGCGGCTCCGAGCACCGCGTCGGAAACCGGGCGGCAGGCGCCGTGCGACATGGGGCAGACAAAGGCGGCGATGGAGGGCAGCGGGGCGGCCTCGCATTCGCCCCAGCCCTCGAAGCCTCCCGCGCGGACCCGCACGACGAGCGCATCCTGGCTCCCGTCCACGTCCGTCGTCACCTCCGGCATGGACAGATAGAAGAAATCCACGCTCTCGATCTTCCTTGCCTGCACCGCCTGTCCTCCCGCTGACTCTCCGCCGGCATAACGGTCTTGGCGGTTGGCGGCTGTCAAGGCCCGGGCATGCGCTAGCTCGCGCGCCTTTCTGCGCTGCGCCCGCCGGGCGGGCCATGCGCTGCGCACGGTTGCCAGCCGCGTCCGGCGGCGCGATAGATCGATCCGGAACGGCCCTGGGAGGAGCGACATGAACACCTACGATCTGAATGGCCGCCGAGCGGTCGTGACGGGAGGCTGCAACGGGATCGGGGCGGCCATCGCCGAGCGCATGCTTGCCTCGGGGGCCCGCGTGATGCTCTGGGATCGCGATCCCGAAGACATCGAGCCCCGGCTGCGGGCCCGACTCGGCGAGGATCTGTGCGTGCAGGGTGTCGACGTGAGCGACCCGGCTGCCGTCGAGGCAGCGGCGGCGGCGACCGAGGCCGAGCTTGGCGGGATCGACATCCTCGTGAATTCGGCCGGGATTGCCGGGCCGACGCACGCGCTTGCCGACTATCCCCTCGAAGCGTGGAAAGCCGTGCAGGACGTGAACGTGAACGGCACCTTCTACTGCTGCCGCGCCGCCGTGCCCGGCATGCGCCAGCGCGGATACGGGCGGATCGTGAACATCGCATCCATCGCGGGCAAGGAGGGCAATCCGAACGCCAGCGCCTACTCCGCATCGAAGGCGGCGGTGATCGGGCTGACCAAGTCGCTGGGCAAGGAGCTGGCGGATACGGACATCGCCGTGAACTGCATCACCCCGGCCACGGCGCAGACCCGCATCCTCGAGCAGGTGAGCCCCGAGTTCATCGAGTACATGCGTTCCAAGATCCCGCGGGGGCGCTTCGTGACCGTCGAGGAGATCGCGTCCATGGTCTGCTGGCTGGTTTCCGCGGAGAATTCCTTCACCACCGGCGCCGTGTTCGACCTTTCCGGCGGGCGAGCGACCTACTGAGAGCCCGGTCAGGGGCGCGCTTGGCGCCCCGGCCGGTGTGGTACCCGCGCCGGGCGGAGGACCACGGGCGATGCCGAAGTGCCGGGCCCGCCCGGGCGTCTCTCCGCAACGGTGCGTTCGCAATGGCGCCCGAGCCGGAGGCCGGGCATCCGCACGAGCAACCGCGCTTGCCCTCGTCCGTTATCTTGACTAAAAAAGTAAAGAATGGGGCGCATGCCCCGGCCAGCAACGCCGGGAAAGCCGCGGCGGAGCCAGCCTGCGATCCCTCGAAATCCTGATGAATGGGGCCGGATATGGCGGCTGGACGGTGTTATCCCTGGTGGCGTGCGGCGCGTGCTTCGTGCCGGGCAGCGACGGTGATGCGAAACGCACTTCTCGTGGCAATCCTCGGTTCGAGCGCCTTCCCGGCGCAGGCGGAACCCGCCGAACGCGTGCTGGCCCTTGGTGGCGCGGTGACGGAAATCGTCTTTGCGCTGGGGCAGGGGGACCGGCTCGTGGCACGGGACTCCACATCGAGTTTTCCTCCCGAGGCCCTGTCGCTGCCCGATGTGGGCTATGTGCGCGCCCTTTCCCCCGAGGGTGTCCTTTCGGTCGACCCGGACCTGATTCTCGCCATCGAGGGCAGCGGTCCGCCAGAGACGATGGAGGTGCTCCGCGACGCGGACATCGCGCTCGTCACCGTGCCCGAAGGGCATGACGCCGACGCGATCCTGCGAAAGGTCACGGTTGTTGCCGACGCGCTCGGTGTGCCTGAAGACGGCGCGCGCCTGGCTTCGCGAGTGGCGGCCCAACTCGCCAAGGCGGTGGCGGGCAGCCAAGCCGAGACCCCGCCGCGCGTCCTCTTCATCCTGTCGATGCAGGGTGGGCGGATCATGGCCGCCGGCACCGGCACATCCGCCGAGGGCATCATCAGGCTGGCCGGAGGCGTCAACGCGCTGGAGGGGTTTGGCGGCTATCAGCAGGTGAGCGACGAGGCCGTGCTGCTCGCCGATCCCGACGTGATCCTTATGATGGACAGGTCCGGCGATCATGCCGCCGACGACGCGGAGATCCTCGCCCACCCCGTCCTCGGCCGGACACGCGCCGCGGAAAGCGGTGCCATCGTGCGACAGCCGGGGCTGCTTCTGCTCGGTTTCGGGCCGCGGACGCCACTGGCCGTCGAGGCGCTGCGCGACGCGTTCCACCGCGGGCGAGGCTGAGCGGGCGTGACGTCCGCAGGACTGACCGATGCGCCGGCGTCCGGCCCGGTGGCGGGCGACAGGCAGGGGCGCGCCCAAAGGACGATGCTTGCCCTCGTCGCGCTGCTGGCGGCGACATCGGCGGTCTCGCTCGGCGTCGGGGCATCCGGCGCGAGCCTTTGGGCCGCGCTCGGGCAACTTCTTCGCGGCGAGCAGATCGCCACGCGCGAGGCCGTGATCCTCTTCGACATCCGCCTGCCGCGGCTGGCGCTGGGCATCCTCGTGGGTGCAGCGCTCGCTGTATCCGGCGCGGTGATGCAGGGGCTGTTCCGCAATCCGCTGGCCGATCCGGGGCTGGTGGGCGTGGGCGCCGGTGCGGGACTTGGGGCCATCACGGCCATCGTGCTGGGCGGCCTTCTTCCGCTGGTCCTGCGGGATGCACTCAGTTTCTATCTCGTGCCGTTCGCGGCCTTTCTCGGCGGCTGGTTCACCACGCTCCTGCTCTACCGGATCTCGACGAGCCGCGGGCGCACCTCGGTGGCCGTCATGCTCCTTGGCGGGATAGCGCTCGGCGCGCTGGCCGGTGCGGTTTCGGGCGTGCTGATCTACATGGCCGACGATGCCCAACTGCGCGACCTGACCTTCTGGGGGCTCGGATCGCTCGCCGGCGCCACGTGGAGCAAGGTAGCGATCGCCGCGCCGCTGATCCTGCTGGCGCTCGTTGCGACGCCGTTTCTGGCGCGCGCGCTCAATGCGCTTGCCCTCGGCGAGGGGCCGGCGGCGCATCTGGGCATCCCGGTGCAGCGCATGAAGAACATCTCCATTCTCACGGTTGCCGCCGCCACCGGAGCGGCCGTTGCCGTTTCTGGCGGGATCGGCTTCGTTGGGATCGTGGTGCCGCATCTGCTGCGCATCCTGATCGGGCCCGATCATCGCTTTCTGCTGCCGAACGCCGCGCTACTCGGCGCAACGCTGCTGATCGCGGCCGACATGATCGCGCGCACGATCATCACCCCCGCGGAACTGCCAATCGGCATCGTCACGGCAACGCTCGGCGGGCCGTTCTTCCTGTGGATCCTCCTGCGCAACCGCAGCCTTCTGGATCTCTGAGCCGATGCTGAGCGTCACCGACATCCACGTCACCCTCGCGGGAGCGGCCGTACTCCGCGGCGTGTCGCTGGTCGCGCGGCCCGGCCAGATCACCGTGATCGCCGGGCCAAACGGTTCGGGCAAGACGACGCTGCTGCGGGCGATGACGCAGGAGCTGCCCCACCGTGGGACCATCCGGCTGGACGGGGCCGACATTGCCGGCCTGCCCAGCTGGCAGCTGGCCGCGCGCCGGGCGGTCCTGCCGCAGGCAAGCCGCATCGCCTTTCCCTTCACCGTGCTGGAGATCGTCCGCCTTGGCATGATGGCGAGCGCGGCCCCGGCGCCAGGCGCGCGGGCCTTGCAGGCGCTGGCCCGGGTCGGCCTCGCCGGCTTCGGGGGGCGCTTCTACCAGGAGCTTTCGGGCGGCGAACAGCAACGTGTGCAACTGGCCCGAGTGCTGTGCCAGGTCTGGGAGCCGGTGGGGCCCCACGGCGCGCGCTGGCTGTTCCTCGACGAGCCGGTCTCCAGCCTCGACATTGGGCACCAGCTCGAGGTCATGAACCTGTTGACGGAGTATGCGCGCGCCGGCGGCGGCGTGATCGCGGTGATGCACGATCTGAACCTGACCTCGATGTATGCCCGGCAGGCCGTTCTGCTCGCGGATGGAGAATGCCTCGCGGCCGGTCCGCCCGAAACGGTTCTGACCGACGCGTTTCTGAGCCGGGCCTACGGCTGCTCGCTGCGCGTCAACACCGTTCCGCCGCCGCCGGCGACGTACCTGTTGCCGCACATGGCCCGCACCGCCGGCTGAACCGCTCCGGCGCGCAGAGCTTTTCGCGCGGCGGTCTAGCCAGGTGCCCGCGAAGCCCGGGCGCGGTCAGAACGTGAAGCTCGCCGAAACTTCCACCGAACGGCCAGCTTGCGGCAGACCGTTCGGATAGATGGTGTACTCCTCTCCCAGGACGTTATCGATGCCGAAGCGGATGGTGCCTCCGCCGAGAGTGCCGCTCTGCAGCGCCCAGGTGGCGTAGAGGTCGAGCACGCGGAAGCCGTCGCTCGGCGTTCCCTCGGCCGGAACCTTGTCCTGTTCGGCCGCGAAGGTCGCGCGCGCGCCGATCTCCCAGAAGGCCCACGGGCGCAGCCCGCCCTCGATGGTGAGCCGGTCCTGCGGAATGGAGCCGAGCCAGCCACCCGCGTCGTTCTCGCCCCGCGCAATGGAAAGGCCGGCCCTCGCGAACCATGTCTCCGTTTCGTAGTCCAGTTCCGCTTCGGCCCCCCAGAGGGTTGCGCTGGCAACATTCGCGCTCGTGGAGGTGCCGGCGGCGATGTTGACCGTCTGCTCGATGTAGTCGTCGACCGTGGCGCGGTAGGCGTTCGCGCTGAAGCTGAGACGATCGCGGCCGTGAAGGACGTTTTCGCCCTCGAAGCGCGTGCCGATCTCGAGCTGCGTGGAGCTCTCCGGGCGCAGGTCGGGGTTCGGAACGAAGAAGTTGTCGGGCGGAAACGGGCCGGGAATCGCGAAATGCAGGCCGCTGTTATAGAGCTCGCTCAGCGTCGGGGCGCGGTAGGCCTGTGCGATGTTGCCGAAGATCTGCCAGTTTTCATCCGGGCGATAGCTGATCCCGATGCGCGGGGAGAAAAACTGCTCGGAGACACGTTCGAGCGACGCTCCGTCGGGGTCGCGCTCGTAGGTGTCGAACCGTGCGCCGGCGATGAGATCAAGCTGGTTTGAAACGCCGATTGTCGCCTCGGAGAAGACGCCGAATGTGGTGGCTTCCGCATTCGGGAATGCCTCGCGCGGCCCGCCGTTGCGCAGCCCTTCCTGCGTGTCGGTGAACGCCTCGATCCCGTAGACGAGATCGACCGGCACGCCGATATCCAACGAGGAGCGGTTGACGATCTCCAGCCCCAAGGTGTCGTAGCGCGTTTCGTCAAGCCGCGGGGGGCCGCGCGGGATGACGGATTCCTCGATATCGAGCCGGGTACCGTAGACCAGCACCGAAAGATCGAGCCAGTCCGAACCGGCGGGCGTGAAGTCCCAGTTCAGACGAAGCTCGTGCACCTGGGCATCGCGGTCCACCACCGGGTTGCCCCGCCCGGCGCTGCCGCTGGAGTTGGCGGGCACCAGCGCGCTGTCTTCGTAGCGCGCGTATGTCAGCTGGTACCGGCTGTCTGAACTCGGCTCGAAGCCGAGCTTGAAGAGCCCGTTCGCCGCGTCGATCTGAGAGAAGGTGAGGCCGGTACCGTTTCCCGATTCGATGTCGGACGAGATGCTGCGGGCGGCGAGGGAGAACAGCACGTCCATGCTGCCGTAGTCGGCATAGACCGTCCCCGAGGCATCGGACTTTTCGCCGTTTGAGCCGTAGCCGAGCGCCACCCGCCCGCCGATGGTCTGCCCAGGGGCGAGCAGGTCGGCCGCGTTCAGGGTTTCGACCGAGATGACGCCGCCCAAGGCACCAGAGCCGTAGAGCGTTGAGCCGCCGCCCCGCACCACCTCCACGCGCTGCACCAGTGACGGATCGATGAAGAAGCGCCCGCGGTGCGCCTGGCCGAAATTCATGCGGCCACCGTCGAATCGCAGCACGATCTGCTCGTCCCGGAAGCCGCGGATGTTGGGTTCCTGGGAGATGCCGCGCGGGCCGCCGTCGATGGTCAGCCCGGGGATATCGCCGATGAGCGCTTCGAAATCCCCGGCCTGCCGCCTCGCCAGCTCTTCACCCTCCCGCACGGAGGCGGCTACCGGTGTGTCGAGGATGGCGCGGTCGTCGCGGAACGCTGAGCCGAGCAGGAGGGGATCGAGCGTGAAACCCAGATCCTGCGCCGGGGCGCTGCCGCCGGCCATTGTCGCGAGTGCGCTTGTCAGAAGAAGTACGTTTCGACGCATGTCGCCCCCCGGGTCTTGCTTGCGTTGTCCGTATCGCGGGCCTGCCTTGGGGGGGTGGGTCACGCGCTTCGATGTTCGTGATAGAAAAGGCGACAAAAACTGTCAAGAAGTGCTGTTGGCGCCTGCGGAGCTGGCGGTCACCGCCCCCGAACCGTGACGTTGAAACTGCGCTCGGCCCCGGCAGGCGGGGGCGGAAACGGCGCTGCGTTCCGGATATGCACAAGCGCGAGCCGGTCGAACTCCGCGTTTCCCGAGGAGCGGGCGACGGAGATCGCTTCGAGGCCGCCGCCGCGCGCGATGGTGAAGGACACGATGGCCGCACCTTCGAAACGCGTGCCGGGCCGACGCAGGCGTGAGAGGTGGCGATTGACCAGTTGCGGGTAGCGTGCCGCCGCGAGCCCGTCGGCGGCCGCCTCCCCGCCGGCGCCGTTCCGTGTCTGTGGTGCCGTGCCTTCCGGTGCGCCGTCTTCCCGGCCCGTGCGCGTGTTTTCCGGCGCGTTGCCCCGCTCTGCGGCGGACGGCTCGCGATGCCGGGGAGGCTGGGGTTCGCGGGGCGGGTTGGCCTGCGCAGGCCGGCGCTGCGGTCGTGGTGTATCCGCCTCTGGGCGGCGTGCGACGGGCGGTTCGCGGGCGGCGATCGTCTCCGGCAAGGCGGCAGCCTCCGCGGCCCGGGGACGCGCCTTGGGGGCCGCTGGCGAGACCGCGGCCGTTGCCGCAATGCTCTCCGGCCGCGACATCGCCGCTGCGACGGGAGCAGGCGGCAGCTTGGCAAGGGGCGCCGCGCGCGCCGCCGTTCGCTCCGCTGCCGCGGGGGCCTCGGGCAGCGCAGGCGCTGCGCGCAAGGCCTGAGCCGGGGCAACTGGCGCGGCGGCGCCCCTGGGCGTCGCCGGGGAGGGCGCTTGGTGAGCGTCGGTTGTCGTTGCCGCCGCGGTTGCCTGCGCCGGCTCGACGGGGGCCACCGCTTCGGCGTGGGTCGCGGCGACCACGGTGCCGGCGACGGCATCCTCGAAACTGTTGCCGATCATGGCCAGCTGTGCCGGCCCGCCGGCGAGGGATTGAGGGGTGCTGGGCGCCAGTGCAAGGAACCCGCCCGCGTGCAGCCCGAGCGAGACGACACCGGCGCCCATGGCGGCCGCGAAGGCCCGCCCGCCGTGCCTCATTGCAGGCCCCTCTCGGTCACGATCCAGATCTCTTCCGCGCCCACGTGGCGCAACTCGGCCGCGATGCCCACGAGCTGGGCGGCGGGCAGGTTGCGGTCGGGCACCAGACGCATGGCGACGGTGCCGGTCTGCACGGAGAGTCGTGCCGCGAGATAGGCCTCCGAGGTGATCTCCGCTCCACGGTAGATCATCGTTCCGTCGGCCCGGATCACCGCCGCGTCGGGCGGCGCGCGCCCCTCGATACTATCGGCCTCGGCCAGCTCCAGCCCGCCGTCGAGGGGCGGGGCGATGGCGGCGGCGACAAGGAAAAAGACCAGCATAAGGAAGACGATGTTGATGAGCGCGATCATCGGTTCGGAGCGGTGGCGGATCGGAGCAGGGGCGAGGGCCATCGTGGCTAGTCCAGCACCCTGACGGCCAGGTCGGGGCTGCGCCGCAACTCGCCGAGGAGATCGACCAGGCGTTGCGAGGTGACGCCCTCGGCGATCGAAACGAGCACGGTAAGGTTGTCCTCCCCGAGGGCCGCCTCCGCGATGGCGGCGCCGAGCACGTCAATGGGCATCGCAACGCCGTTGAGCGCGACGTCGGCGCTCCGAAGCTGGACGAAGACGGGCGGCGCGCCCGCTGCCGTCCCGCCACCCGCATTCAGCAAGGGCAACTCGGCGAAGCGCGTGAAGGTCGAACTCAGCATGAAGAAGAGAAGCAGAAGGAAGATGACGTCGATGAGCGGCGTCAGCGCAACCGGGCGGCGGCGCCACGCGGGGGCTTCAAGTGCCATGGGCGTAGCTGCCCGTCCGCCGGGCCGGGCGGGCCTCTGCCCGTGCCGGAGACCCGGCCCGCATCGGGTGGAAGAGCGCTTCCAGCGCGAGGTCGATCCGGGCCCGTTCGCGCGCCGCGCGGCTTTCCAGGAAGGTGAGGGCAAGCGCCGTCGGCATGGCCACGGCGAGACCCGCCGCCGTGGTCAGAAGCGCAACCCAGATGCCGCCGGCCAGAACCGAAGGATCGACCGCGTCGCCCGCCGCCTGAAGGGCCCGGAAGGCATCGATCATGCCCAGTACCGTGCCGAACAGCCCCAGGAGCGGGGCAACCTGGGCGATGCTGTCGAGGAGGCGAAAGCCGCGCGTGCTCTCCGCGAGGCGCGCTTCGGCCATGGCGATCACCCTGGGTTTCGCCGATGCGCCGCCCTGCAGCGCGGCAGCGAGGACAGGAGCGAGGTGATTGCGGCTCGCGGCAAGTGCGGCGGCTGCGCCGGCCCTGTCCCCGGCATCGAGGGCGGACATCGCGCGGTCAATGGCCACTTGGTTGCCCACTCCGAGCGCGCTGAACTGCCAGAGCTTCCAGAGGAAGGCGGCCACCACGAGCACGGAAAGCGCCAGCAGGATCGCGATGACGGGACCGCCGAGATCGACCAGTGCCGTCATCCGTTCGGAAATGACGGAGATCGCGGTCATCCGATTACCTCCACCTCGGTGCGACTCGAAAGATCGAGCTCCTTGGCGCAGACTGCGCCCTGGCTGCACTCCGTGATACCGTTGATCAGAACGCTGCCGAGGCTTTCGCAGTCGAGACCGGGAATATCGAACTGGCGCACCCGCGGGACGCCGTCGGGCAGCGCGCCGAACGCGAAGAGCGTCAGTCGCTCCACCCGCCCCAGCGTATCGATGAGCACTGTCTCGACGGTCAGCGCCTCGAGATCGGATCCGAGGGAATTCTCCGCGCGAAAGGTCAGGCGGCAGGCGCCCTCCAGGGGATCGATCCGGTTCAGTTCGAGCCCCAGGCCCCTACCGGCTTCCTGGGTGAGGCCGGGCGCGGCCGGAAAATGAAGCGCGCAGAGCGCTGACGCAAGCAGAAGGCGCATGGCGGGTACCATCCGGGTAGGTAAATGGCGATCGGCTGGCACCTTTCGGGCTTGCGCTGGGCCGGCGAGCGTCATCGCGACCCCGCCGACTTGTGTGGGCTACAAAACCTGATTAAAAGTGTCAACAACAGCAAGGTGCCTGTGGACACGCAGCCCCAGCCGATCATCCTCGATTGGAGTGCATCATGGGCCTTGCCGATACCGTTTCCCGATTCACGGCCGCCGAGTTACGCGCGGCGCTCGCGGACGCCACACTGCGGCCGCGGGATCTTGCGCACAGTCTCCGTGTGAGCGAGGCCGATCTGCTGGCAGCGCAGGTGGGCCGGGGCGCGACCCGTATCGCTGCGCATCCCGACCGGCTGATGCCCGCTGTCCAGACGCTCGGCGAGGTCATGGCGCTGACGAGGAACGACAGCGCCGTTCACGAGCGCGTCGGTGTCTACGAGGCCTGGCACACGGGCGATCATGCCGCGATGATCCTCGGCCCCGAGATCGATCTGCGGCTCTTCCCAGCGCATTGGGTTCACGCTTTCGCGACACGGAACGAAAGCGGCAAGGGGCCCGCTCGAAGCATCCAGGTATTCGACGCGAGTGGACAGGCGGTGCACAAGGTCTATCCGCTGGAGGGCACGGACCTTGCCGCGTGGGACAATGCGGTTGCCTCGCTGGACACGGGCGACCTGTCGGACACGCTTGAACTGACCCCGCAGGCGCCTGTCGAGGGCGCGAAGGCCCGCCCGGAGAAGGCCGCCGAGCTGCGCACCGCCTGGGCGAAGATGACCGACACACACCAGTTTCTGCGCCTTGTGTCCCGCATGAAGATGAACCGGCTCGGCGCCTACCGGATAGCGGGTGCCCCGTTCGCCGTGCCGCTGCTGCCCGAGGCGGTCAATGCCGCGCTGCTTACCTGCGCAGGCAAGGCCGTTCCGCTCATGCTTTTCGTTGGAAACCGGGGGTGCATCCAGATCCATTCAGGCCGCATTGAGACGATGAAGGAAATGGGGCCTTGGCAGAACGTGCTCGATCCGCGCTTCAACCTGCACCTGCGACTCGATCACGTGGCCGAGGCCTGGCTGGTGGAGAAACCGACACGGCGCGGCCCCGCCCTCAGCATCGAGGGCTTTACCGCCGAGGGCAGCCTGATCCTGCAGCTCTTCGGCTATCGCAAGGAAGGCGAGGAGAACACAGAGGCCTTCGCGCAGATGGCCGCGGATTTGCCCCGGCTCGCGCAGGTGGAGTGAGCGCCGGCCGTCGACCAGCCGGGCGGGCCTTCGCGCCGGTGCCTTCCGTGCCGGGAGCGGCAGATTGGAAACCCGCGGGTGGCGAACGGAATGCGGCGGCCGACCCTGGCGCTCGGCAGCCGTGCCTGCTGCCGGCCCGCGGCCGGTGCTGCGCCTCCTCGCTCGATCCGGGGGGCCGGAGCGCTCCTGCCGTGCACGCGGCGCAGCCGGCGATCAGGCACCGATGTCGCGTTCCGCCTCCGCGAGATGCGCAAGGAGCGCCATGAGACGCCGGTCCCGCCAGCGATGGCGTTCGGAGACCTCGCCGGCCGGGACTTCGGCACGCCGGGCGGCGTCGATGGCCTCCACCGCCTCCTCGGTCCAGCGTTCCGAGACGCGAAGATCGTCGCCGACCTGCTCGTAGGTCGGGCGAAGGTGCTCGATGTAGGACGCGAAGCCGGTGGGGCCATTGAGGTCCATCACCTGCAACGGGCCAAGAAAGGCCCAGCGCAGCCCGAGCCCCTTGTGCATCACCTTGTCGAGATCGTCGGGAGAGACGACGCCACGCCCGACGAGCGAGATGGACTCGTTGATGAGTGCGATCTGGATGCGGCTCAGTACGAAACCGGGCACCTCCTTGCGGACATGTATCGGCGCCTGGCCCGCGCCCTCCAGAAGCGCATGGGTCGCGGCCAGCGCCTCCGGCGTCGTCCAGGGTGTCGGCACGAGTTCCACCAGGGGGATTAGGTGAGGAGGGTTGGCAGGATGCGCGATCATGGCGCGTCCGCGCCCCTCGAGGCCCTCCATGAACCGGCTTCCCGGGATCGCGGAGGAAGAGGAGGCAAGCGTGGTCTCGGGCGCGGTGCAGGCATCGAGTTCGGTGAAGAGCGCGCGTTTCGCGTCGGGGTCCTCGGTGATCGATTCCTGCACGTGGATGGCGCCGTCGACCGCTTCCTCGATGCTGCGGGCCCGGCCGATGCGGCTGAGCAGCCCGCTGGCCGCTTCGGCGTCGAGAAGTCCCGCCTCCTCCATGTCGCGCGTTCGGCTCGCGATGCGCGCCTCGGCCCGGTCGAGCTGCCCGCTTCCGGCGTCCCAGAGGCGAACGGGGTGGCCCGCCCGCGCGAAGACGATCGCCCAACTCGAGCCCACGAGCCCGCATCCCACGACCGCCACCGGCTCCTTCGCTTCGGTCATCCGCCTATCCTCCTGCTCGCTGACGCCCGATCATCCGGTGTGCCGAGCGGGCGCACTGCCGCCGGCCGATCCGATTCGGGAAAACTTTGGTGGGTAAGGAACCAGTCCCGCGCGCGGCAGAGATCCTCTTCCAGCTTCGCGCGGGCGGCCACCGGGTCGCGCCGGCGCAGGGCGCTCAGGAGGCCGCGATGGGCCTCCTGGCCCTCGAACATGCGCGTTTCGGCCCGCGTTCGCCCCTCCGAGCCGATGTCGAGCATCGGCCCGACCTTGAGCCAGAGCGTCTCGATCAGCGGCATCAGATGGGTCGAGCGAGCGGCCGTGTAGATGCCGAAATGGAAATCGAAATTCGCTTCGGAATAGGCCGCCGTGTCGGCGTCCGCCGAGGCCCCGGCCATGGCCGCGATCGCAGCTTCGAGCCCGTCGAGGTCCGCCTCGCCCGTTGCCGCCGCCATCGCCGTTGCTTCTCCCTCCAGCAGGAGTCGGATGCGGTAGATCTCCACCAGGCTCTCTCGCGAGAGGCTGCGGACACGGATGTCGCGGTTCATTGCCGCTTCGAGCGCGCCTTCCGCCACCAACCGCTGCATCGCGTCCCGGACGGGCTGGACGCTGGTGCCCAGCCGGTCGGCAAGCGGCCGGAGCCGCAGCACCTGCCCTGCCTTGAGCCGCCCGCAGAACAGGCTCCGGCGCAACTCGTCGTAGACGGCATCGGTCAGGCTTGGCGCCACGGCTGTCTGTCTCCTCGGCCGGGGCGCGGCTTTCGCGATTGACAGTCGCGGCCGCCCGACCCACGATATACTGATATATCATAAGTCTTTCAAAGGCCAAGTGCTCGGCTCATCGGGCGGAAAGAAGCGGCATGGCGGATTCGGAAGCCGACACGGCAAGCACCCGGGCGGGGCAGGACGGCAAGGTGATCATCACCTGCGCGGTAACGGGTGCGATCCATACGCCCACCATGTCGCCGCACCTTCCGATCACGCCCGACGAGATCGCCGCCTCCGCGATCGAGGCAGCCGAGGCCGGCGCCGCGATCCTCCATCTTCACGCCCGCGATCCCCAGACGGGCCAGCCGAAACAGGATCCGGACCTGTTCATGCAGTTCCTGCCGCGGATCAAGCAGGCGACCGATGCGGTGCTCAACATCACCACCGGCGGCGGCCTCGGCATGGCGCTGGAAGAGCGGCTGGCGCCCGCGCACAGGGCCGAGCCGGAGGTGACCTCGCTCAACATGGGATCGATGAACTTCTCGGTCGCGCAGCTCGCCGGGCGGTACGACGCCTGGAAACACGACTGGGAACAGCCCTATCTCGAGTCGACCTGGGATCTGATCTATCCCAACACCTTCCACATGATCGAGCGGATCATCCGCGAAGTCGGCCACGCTTACGGCACCCGTTTCGAATACGAGTGCTACGACATCGGCCATCTCTACAACCTCAAGCAGTTCGCCGACCGTGGCCTGATCGAGCCGCCCTTCCTGATACAGGGTATCTTCGGCATCGCGGGCGGGATGGGAGCGGACCTGGAGAATTTCATCCACTTCCGCAGCATGGCCGACAAGCTCTTCGGGTCCGACTATCGGCTTTCGGCCCTCGGCGTGGGCCGCTTCCAGATGCGGTTCCTCACCCTCTCGGCGCTGTTCGGCGGCCATGTCCGCGTGGGGCTCGAGGACAGTCTCTTCATCGGTCGCCGCCAGCTGGCGGAATCGAACGCCGCGCAGGTTCGCAAGATCCGCCGCATCGTGGAGGAACTCGGGCTGGAAGTTGCCACGCCGGAAGAGGCCCGCGCGATGCTGGCGCTCAAGGGCGGCGACCGCGTGGCGTTTTGAGCGAGGGGCGGATGGCCGAGCTTGTCGGCGGCAGTGCGCTCGCGGGCGCGGGTGTGGGGATCATCGTGCTCGACACGCGGCACCCGCTGATGCCGGGCAACCTTCAGCATGCGCAGAGCTTTGCGCGGCCGGTTTCCTACGAGATCGTTGGCATGAGGGAGCCCGAGCGCTTGATGGCGGGCGACCCTTCGGTCGAGCCGCTGATCGTCGAGGCCGGGCAAAGGCTCCTCCGCCGCGGCGTGGGCGTGATCGCCGGTGCCTGCGGTTCCTTCGTTTACTACCAGCGCGCGGTGGCGGCGGCGCTCCCCGTTCCGGTGTTCCTTTCGGTGATGATGGCGGTGCCGATGCTGCTGGCGTCTCTTGGGCCCGAGCGAAAGCTCGGCGTGATCGCAAGCGCCCGGAGCGCGCTCAACGAACGCTCGCTCGCGGCCTGCGGGATCGCCGAGCCCGGCCGGCTCTCCATCCACGAGTTGAAGGGAACCGGCGAATTCGACCGCATCCTCGCGCAGGAAGACCGGTTCGACCCGGAGAAGCTCCGCCGCGAGGTGGTGGCCGTGGCGGAGGCGGCGGTGCACGCAGACCCTGCCATCGGCGCCTTCGTGATCCAGTGCAGCGACATCCCGCCCTTCTCGCGCCCGATCCGGGATGCGACAGGACGCCCCTGCTTCGACGGGGTCGGCCTGATCGATTGGCTCGCGGCCGCTGCCCTGCCGCCCGACTACGGGGCGCGGTGAGCGAGCGCTGCCCCTGCCGTCACCAAATAGGGGCATTCCAGCCGCCCTGCGCCGAGCCGCCCGGGGAGAGCGGCGAAAGCTGCCCGGGGTTTGCCGCGGGCGCGATGCGGCCCGGTTGCAGCGTCCGCCGCCGGTCCGGCGCGTGAAGGCCGTGGGTGCGCCGGCGAAGACGAATGCCGTTTACGGCCTGCTCCGAGGCACATTGAGCCCCGTGGCCCTGCTCAGGGCCGCAGGATACGCAAAAGTGCGGCGGCGGCGTCCGAGATATCGGCCAGACGGGCCAGCAGATGTTCGCGCGCGATCGCCGGGCCCGCCTCCTCCGCCGCGTCGATGCGGGCAAGCAGGCGCAAGAGCCGCCGTTGATGGATACCCAGCGCCGCCTGGATGGGATCGGCGATGAGCCCGGCGAAGGTCGTCACGAAAGCGGCCGCAACGACCAGCAGGCCGGCGGCCCCGCCGATGATCCAGCCCGAAAGCTCGTGCGGAAAGACCGTGTACCAGGCTCTTCCGAGGCCGGCGCCAAGCGGAAAGCCGGCAACCGCCGCGTTGAAGGCGGCGAGATCGGAAACCATCGGAGCTAGGGAAAACAGGCCCGGCGTTGCCGACCGGAAGACGATCAGCCCGGTGCCCAGCACGAGAAGCGTGGTGATGATCTCTGCAACCGAGCTGCGGATGCCCACGTAGTCCGCAACGAGCTGCGCGGACATGGCGGGCTCCGGTTTGCGGGCGTGCGTTCGTTTTGCCAGCAGCTCATCCGTCACGGCGCGTTCGACCACGCGGGAGGCGTTGGATCGCAGGAGGATGCGCCGTGAGGCCAGCCAGTTGGCCATGCGCCTGAAACGCAGCGCCGAGAGTAGAAGCGCCGCGAGCCGAACGAGGAGGAAGATCGGCGCAAGCACGACATTGATCGGTGCCCGCACCAGATCGATCCCCAGTGAGGCCCGGTGCACCCGCAACGTCCCTCGCCAGGAGAAATGCCGTCGCACGAAGGCACGCACGAGTTCCTCGTCGCTGGCCCGCCACTCCGGGAGACTGTCACGTCCTTCGGTATCCGCCATGTCGTGCACGCCCCCGCCTACACTTCGCCGGGCGGTGCAGCCGCCGGGCTTACCGCCTTAAGATGGAGGGATGCCCGGCCCTCTCAAGCCCGCTCCGGATAAAGCTGGAAAGCAAGTGCGGCCGGCGGAACAGCCTCGCATCGAGAACGCTTCTCTGCGGCCGCCGAACGGCGCGCCAGGCATGCTTGCCGACGGGCCCCCCGAAGGTCGATGGCGTTCGCGACGGCAACTGCAAGCCGATCTGCCACGAAGCCGGGAACACGCGGTGCAGGACCCAAAATGGCAGCCCGTAGGGGAATCGAACCCCTCTTTCCAGGTTGAAAACCTGGCGTCCT
>CAYXOX010000008.1:0-51474 GCA_964466745.1 uncultured Rhodobacterales bacterium | reverse complement strand
TGGC
Source organism: uncultured Rhodobacterales bacterium (assembly GCA_964466745.1). Taxonomy (GTDB): domain Bacteria; phylum Pseudomonadota; class Alphaproteobacteria; order Rhodobacterales; family Rhodobacteraceae; genus CAYXOX01. The sequence continues at coordinate 51,470 of CAYXOX010000008.1, read as the reverse complement.
GCGGTGAATATCGTGCTGCGTCAGGAGCGAGAGCGGGGTTTTCCCGATCACAGGGATGACATGCTGCTCCAGCGGGCCCATCCACTGTCCCCGCATTCCCCCACCGCGCAGGGTGGCCTGCTTGCGCTCGAAGACCATCTGGACCGCGTCCTTGAAGATCGGGTCCGAGCGGTCTCGTTCCTCGCGCTGCCGGATCTCGCGGGCATTGCGCTCGCGGATCGGGTCGAGCCCCGATGCAAGGACGGCGGCCCATTCCGCACGCGCCGCGCGGGCTGCTTGCAGGGACGTGTCGGGCCAGCTGCCGAGGCCCATTTCCCGACGCTTGCCCAGGTGCGAGTATCGGTAGACCCACTTGCCGCGTTGGCCGGATTTCACGAGCGTGAGCCCTGCGCCGTCGAACAGCTTGCCGTCGGGCGCGGCCTTGATCTGGACGTTGTTCAGGCGCTTCTCCACACCAGTCCCCCATCTGGTCCACCAGGGCTGGGTGTGTCGTGGCGGGATGTCGTGGATCATCGTGACACAACGGCGGCCCTAAAATACTGGTATTATATAGCTTCTGTTGTACGTCTTGCAACGCTGTGAAACACTACGATAGTGCTTCTCGACCGCACCATCTTCTCTACAAAATCCTTTGTTGTCCAAGTGTTATGCAGCACTTGGAAGGCAAGATGGCATACCAACCGCAACACGTGATCAAGTGTGGCGGCTTTTCATACTTCAACCGCAGAGTTCCGAAACGGCTGGCCGGGGACTTCGGCACCAGTATCGTGCGGGTGCATCTCGGTTGGGAAGGGTAGGCGGCTGCCGGCGCGACGCATGCTGACCCTCGGTCTCGGGAACCAGCCGCACGGCCCGCTCTCGCACTTCAGGGAAAACTTGTTCGTGGTCTTGCTCATGATGCTCCGTCCTAATCAGGGGTTGGAGCCTCGGGCAAACCCGGCCCGGTTCATTCCGGCTTCACTGCTTTCTGCACTCCATCTGGTCCCCCACGACCTCGAAAAACCGCTGGATTTCGCACATCCGCACGAACGTCATTTTGCCGCGCTTGTGCACCGCGATCACGCCATCGCGGGTCCCGTGATAGGGCGTCGTCCGGCTCACGCCGGCGTGGCACGCTGGAGCGCTACAGCGCCATGCGATGTCGGGGGTACCCTTCCGAGAGAGGCGTTCAGCCCGCCGTCTCGCGGGCGGGCTTCTCTTGGAGCAGGACGAGAAGGGGGCCGTCCAGCGCTCCAACTGCACTCAGTGGAGACGCTCGCAACGGTCCGCGATGATCCGGCGGCGGGCCCGGGCCGGCACGCCTCGCCGTGGCGGGCGCTGGGCGGGCAGCCATCCCAGTCAGTCCATCGTGCGCAACACGCCCGTCGAGGTGCGGGAGTCGCGCACCGGCATGCGGATCGAGCGCCTCGAGTTGCGTGCGGGCGGCTACAGTGCGGGCGCGCGTCGTGGCGGGCCGGGGCTTCGGCGCGACATCCGCTTCACCTCGCCGGGCGAATTCCTCACGATCGCGAAGAAAACGAAGAGCCCGCCGTGGTCCGTCGGCGGCGGGCCGGAGGCCGCCCCCACCCGGTTGCCCCTGAACCACGGTACGGCTTCCGCGCGCCGGCTCGGCACATCCCGCACGGCGGTTGCGCCGGGCGATAGGGTGTGCATCGAAAACGCCGGCGGTGCGGGCCACGGGTCGGCGAAGGAGCGCCCGTGCGCCCTTGCCGAGGCCGATCTGGCAGACCGATTTGCGACGCCCGAAAAGACCCGAGGAGACGAAGCGTGACCGAGACAAAAGCACCCGGGTTCTGGCTCTACGTTCTGAAGGTGGAGACCGTGGCGGGCGACAGGCACGCGGCATGCCGGCATGTCGAGGGCGAGGCGCTGGTCTCTAGGCCGGTCGGCACGTTTCGATGAATGTGCTGGCCACGGTCCCGCTGCTGCTGCCCGCCAGGCAACGCGAGACCGGCGGGGAGGGACTGGACGACGACCGATGCCTAGGTGGCCTGCCCCGACCCTCTGCGGGGGCGTTTCCGGATCCCCCGGACCGCGCGGCGCTGGTTCGCCACCGCGGGAACGACCGGCCTGCCCGAACATCGCGGCGCCCGCTACTGCAATCGCGAGGAGTCCGAGCAACGAACACTGTCGAGTCGATCGATCTGCGGCCTCGCCGCCCCATCAGCCGTGTCATCCGGGGCGGCCGGCAGCTTGCGGGCGGCAATGACGAGGTCGATCACGATCGCGCCGTTGCCGACATGGCCGCCTGTGCCGATGCCGACATGACCACATTCGATTGCGCCGACATCTAGACCGGCGTGGAGGGATTGATCGGGGATTTCCCCGAAAGCTAACGGGCCGCCCGCGGCGCAGAGGCGGCGGCAGGTATCAACGTGCACACCAAGCTCGCGCCCGATCTTTCGTGGCTTGACGATCTCGGCACCGCCGATGTGAAGGCCATCGTCGAGAGGTCCCCCCGCCGCCTGCGCCTCGAACAGCTGCACCTCGTGCAGTTCTTCTGGTTGGATCTGTCGCGGGGCGCGCCGCTGCGCGCGCTGGAGGCGCTTCTGAGGCTCCGGGAGGCCGGCAAGATCCGTCATCTCGGGCTGACCAACTGGGATGCCCCGCAGATCGCGCCTTTCGTGGAAGCAGGCTTCGAGATCGTCTCGGCGCAGGTCCTGTATTCGCTGCTCGACCGGCGGCCGGAGGCGACGCTGGTGCCATGGGCCGCGCGGAACGACATGCATCTTCTGTGCTACGGCACGCTGGCGGGGGGGGCTCACCGAGCGCTGGCTCGGCGTGGCGGACCCCGGCTTCGTTTTCGAGAACCGCTCGCTCGTGAAGTGCGGCCTGATCATCGACGAGTTCGGGCCGTGGTCGCTCTTCCAGGAGCTTCTCGCGGCGCTCGACGCCATCGCCCGGCGCCACGGCGTGAGCATCCCGACGGTGGCCGCGCGCTGGGTGCTCGATCGTCCGCAGGTGGCCGCAGTCATCACTGGCGCGCGCTATGCCCGGCACCTGCCGCAGACACGGGAAGTGTTTTCGCTGCGCGCCTCGACGCCGAGGACCTTGTGCGCCTGCAGGCCGTGCTCGATCGCGCGAGGGAGCCCGGGCTGCCCGGTCTACGGGCTGGAGGGTGACAGGAAGGGCCGCCACGGCCGCATCATGAAGTACGATCTTGGCGGCGCCGGGCGCACCGCTTCGTGACGCCCGCGAGCGTCTCCGCGCTGGGCCGGCGTGGCCCGCAGGGGAAGCCCGGCCGGGAGCGGATCCGCTAGCGCCCGCACCCCGCGGCATGGCGGGGCGCTGGCCAGCGGCGGAACCGCGGCGCCGCGGCGGCAAGGTGGCGGGGCCGCTGCCGTTGCCGGGGGCGATTGCACAAGACGCGCCGGTGCTGGAAGATGCCGGCCGAAAGGTGCCCCGCGATGCGCAACGATCCCTACTTCCTGCCGACGTCGTGCCTGAGGCGGGCAAGGGGGCATCGGCCCGGCACCTCGCGGGGCAAGCTCGCGGCGCTCTTCCAGCCGCTCGAGGCGACAGGCGTTCCGCTGGGCGGGCTCGGCACAGGAGGCATCACCCGTGCCTCCGACGGCCGCTTCAGCCGGTGGACCGTGAAGGCCGGGGGCGTCGCAAAGTTCTCGATGCCGGCGAACGGCTTCATCCTGCGGACCCATGCCGGGGGAAGCGCGCCCAGGGCGCGGGCCCTCCAGCCCGCGCCGCACGACGACGAGCTTTCGGCGTTCGAGTTCGAGAGCGAGGCGCCCGAATGGGGCGGCCTGTTCCCGTTCGCCTGGCACCGGCACGCCCCGCTCGACGGCGTCGAGGCCGAGTGCAAGGCCTTCTCGCCCGTCATTCCGGGCGATCTCGAGAGCGCGGTTCTGCCCGTGGCCGTCTTCGACTGGCGCCTCACGAACCATGGCGACCGGCCGGTCGAGGTGTCGCTGGCGTTCACCTTCGCCAACCTCAACGGCTGGTTCGAGGGCTTCGGCGAAACGCGCCCGCCGCGCGTCGCCGCCGGATGCTTCAACCGGCCGTTCGATCTGGCCGAAGGCGCTGGCGTCGTGCTCGATCGCCGGCGCGCGGGCGACTGCCTGCCAGAAGGCACCGGCGAGTGGGCCATCAGCCTTTCGGGCGGCTTCGGCGCCGTGCATGGCCATACGGTGTGCTTCGACGGCAGCGGCGACGGCCGCCTTTTCTGGGAACGCTTTCTCGCCACCGGCGACGCGCCCGACCTCGGCGAGGGCTGGGTCACCGAAAGCGGCTTTCGCGAGACGCCGCCGGGCCATCCGGCAGGGGCCGTCTCGGCCCGCGTCACGCTGGCGCCCGGAGAGAGCCGAACGATGCGGGCGACCCTTGCCTGGGATCTGCCGGTTATCACCTTCGGCCAGGGGCGCAGCTGGCTCAGGGCCTACACCGATGCCTGGGGCGAGGCCGGGCGGAGCGCCGCCGCGCTCACCGGGCACGCGCATCGCACCGCCGCCGAATGGGAGCGGCGCATCGAAAGCTGGCACGACAGCGCGCAGCGCGAGATGGGCGATGCCCCGCACGAGGCCGGGATGGCCATCAACGAGTGCTATTTCCTGGTCGAGGGGCTGACGGTGCTGACCTCGGCCCGCGGCTCGCCGAAGGGGGTTGCGCATTTCGGCATCATCGAGTGCCACGACTACGCGCTCTACAACACGATGGATCTCTGGGTATATGCCGCCGAGGCGGTCGGCGCCTTCTTCCCCGAACTTGCCGCGGGGGTCGCGCGGGATTTCGCGGACCTGCTGCTCGCCGACGACCGCTCTAGCAGGCGCCACCGCTGGGATGGGAGCTTGTTTCCGCTCAATCCCCGCGGCGCCTGCCCGCACGATCTCGGCGGCCCGGGCGAGGACCCCTTCGTGGTGCCGAACTCCTACACCTACCGCGACAGCACGCTCTGGAAGGATCTCAACTGCGACCTCGTGCTGTGCATCTTCCGCGAGGGGCACCGCATGGATCGGGACTGGCGCCTCGCGCGGTTTCCCGCGGTCCGCGCCGCGATCGACCATCTGCAACAGTACGACCGGGACGGAGACGGGCTCATCGAGAACGACGGGACGCCCGACCAGACCTTCGACAACATCCCGATGACCGGCCCGTCGAGCTATTGCGGCGGCCTGTGGATCGCTGCGTTGCTGGCGGGGGCCGAGCTTGCGCTGGACGCGGGCGAGAACGGGCTGGCCCGCGGCTGGCGCGCGCAGGCCGAGGCCGCGCGGGAGGCCTTCGAGGCACGGCTCTACAACGGTGCATGGTACCGGGTCGATACCGACGGGCCCTTCTCGGATGCCTGCTTCATCGAGCAGCTCTTCGGCCCGTTCCTCGCGCGCCGGATGGGGCTGGGGGACATCGTGCCGGAGGATCACGCCCGCTCCGCCCTGCGCCAGATCCATCGTCGCAACTTCCTGGAGGCCGGCGGCGGCGAGGGCGCGGTATCGCTCACCGGCCTCTCGGATGCGGCCCGGGCCGCGCTCCCGCACCAGGACGACCCCACGTTCCAGACGGCGGAGATCCAGCCGGGCTTCAACTTCTCCCTCGCCGCGCAGCTGGAAAGCTGGGGCCTGCGCGCGGAGGCGGACAGCCTGCGCCGGGCCCTTTTCCGCCAGCTCTACGAGGAGCGGAACCTCGTCTTCCAGACCCCGGCGGCGTTCGACCGCGGAACCCCGCACTGCCGCGCCGTTCTCAACATGCGCCCCCTTGCGGCGTGGTGGCGGGCATCGTTCGTCTGAGCGCGCGGTGCCGAGGCCCTGGCCGCCTCGAGCCCGCCGGCGCAGGGGCGGCCGGCGGCGGCCGCCGGCGCCGTGCGGCGCAGCCCGGGCGGCCTGCGCTTTCCGCCGAGGCGGGCGGCCCGCGGCCTGCTTGACACCGGGCGGGGTGAGCGCTTGTGTGCGCGTCACAAGAGACGAGGGGCAGGCATGACGGGTTTCGACGAGGGGCGCTACATCCGCCTGATGAAAGGCGCGGTCGATCTTGCGGGCGAGATCTCGAAAGCGGTTTCGAGCGCGGTCAACGGCGGGTGCGATACCGTGCTGTTCCTCGGCACCGGCGGCGCCGGATACCTGATGGAGCCCGCGCGGCAACTGCTCGAACGGCACTCCGGCCTCGCTGCGTTCCGCGAGGCTCCGGCCGAGATCGTGCTGACGGGCTCCACCCGGCTCGGCCCCCGCACGCTGGCCGTGTTCCCGTCGCTCTCCGGCACCACCGCGGAAACGCAGGCAGCGCTCGAAGCGGCGCGTGCAGCGGGAGCACGCACCATCGCTCTCACGGGCAGCGCCGACAGCCCCGTCGCACGGGCGGCCGACAGCGCCTTCGTCAACCCGGCGGCGGACGATACCTCCAGCGAGTCCTTCTACATCCAGTCGCTGCTGGTGGCGCTTGCGGCCATGCAGGCGCGCGGAGAGATCGCCGATCTCGACGATCTGGTCGCCGAGATGGCAGCGCTTCCCGCGGCGCTCCTAGATGCGAAGCGCGCCTTCTCCGGCGAGGCCGCGGCGATCGCGCGCGATATCGCGGCCGGCGACTGGCACATCTTCACCGGGGCTGGGCCCGTGTGGTTCGAGGCGCTCTATTTCGCGACCTGCATCCTCGAGGAGATGCAGTGGATCCGGACCCGCCCGGTACACGCCTCGGATTTCTTCCACGGCACGCTGGAGCTGGTGGAGGAAGGCGTTTCGGTCGTCGTGATCGCGGGCGAGGACGAATGCCGCCCGCTGGCACGGCGGGTCGCCGATTTCGTGCCGAAGCACGGCGGCGCGCTGACCTACGTGGACACCGCCACCCAGGCGCTGCCGGGGCTTTCGCCGCGCCTGCGCGAGCTGATGGGCCCGGCGGTCGCGGCGGCCATGCTGCAATGCGTCGCCGAGGAACTGGCGCTGCTCCGCGATCATCCGCTCACGACGCGCCGCTACTACCGGCGCATCGACTACTGACCGTGCTGGCCACCGCCGGGGACAATTGCATCGACCGGTATCTCGCGCCGGTATGGCAGAGTGCCGTCGGCGGCAACGCGGTAAACGTGGCGGTGGGCCTCGTGGCGGCCGGGCTGCCATGCGCCTATTTCGGCGCGGTCGGCGCCGACGCGGCGGGCCGGCGCGTTGCGCAGGAGCTGGCGCGCCGCGGCGTGGGCACCGCGCACCTGCACCGCCTGCCGGAGCCGACCGCCGAAACCGATCTCGGGGTGGACTCGGCCGGAGAACGGACGATCCTGCGCGAGGTTTTCGGCGCCTGCGCGGCGTGGGCACCGACGCCGGAGGATATCCGCGCGCTGCGCGCCGCCGGCCATGTGCACCTGGGCTGGCTTGCCGATGCCGGCGGCCTGCGCGCGGCGCTCGCCGGGGCGGGCGTGCGCGTGTCGCAGGACGTCGCCGTCGCCCGGCACGCGCCCGCCCCGGGCCTCGATATCGCCTTCGGCTCGGCGGGAGACGACCGCGCGAAGGCGCAGGCGCTTCTCGAAGCGCTCTCGTCGCAGCACGCGATCGCCGTCGTCACCTGCGGCGCGGCTGGCGCCGTCGCGCGCGGGGGCAACGAGACGGTCGAACTGCCGGCCCCCGCCGCAGACGTCGTCGATACCACGGGCGCGGGCGACGCCTTCATCGCGGGATTCGTCGCCGCCCATCATCGCGGCGCCGGCCTCGCCGCGGCGATGCGCGCGGGCGCCGAGGCCGGCGCGCGCGCCTGCGCCCATCTCGGCGGCTTCCCGCAGCGCACCGAGGCCATTCTTTCGGCTTGACCCCGGCAGGGCCGGCGGGAACAGTCGGCCCCGAGCGAAAGATAAGGAACCATCGCGTGCCTTTCGTCCGAACCGTCACCGGCGATATCGACCCCTCGGAATTGGGCCGGACCTACTCCCACGACCACCTCTACTGCGTCCCGCCGCTCTGGAAGGAGCGCGGCGACACCGACCTGCTGATCGACGACATCGAGGCAAGCCTCGCCGATATCCGCCTGTTCACCGAGGCCGGCGGCGAGGCCGTCTACGACGCCACCGCAATCGATTACGGGCGCGACGTGGCCTCGCTCCGCGAGCTCTCGGAGCGCGGCGGCATCCGCATCATCGCAACCGCGGGCTTCAACAAGGGCATCATGTGGCCCGGGAAGATGCCGGGCACGGGAGGAACCTTCGACGACTGGATCGCCGCGCGCGACAGGGCCGCGATCAGGGATCACGTGGTGAAGGAGCTGACCGAGGGGATGGACGGCACGGATCTGCGCGGCGGGGTGGCCAAGTTCGGAACGGGCTACAACGTGATCTCCGCGCACGAGGACAAGGTGATGCGCGCCGTGCTCGACGCCCACAAGGAAACGGGGTGTCCGCTGCATTCGCACACCGAGATGGGCACGCTGGTGCTCGAACAGCTGGACATCGTCCGTGCCGAAGGTGTCGATCCCGCGCGGCTGACCATCGCCCACCTGGACCGCAACCCCGACCCCTGGGTGCACCGCAAGGCGGCGGAAACCGGGGTGTTCCTGTGCTTCGACGGGATCAGCCGGGTGAAGTATCATCCCGAAAGCGTGCTGATCGATTGCATCCTGCGGCTGGTCCGCGCCGGCCACGAGGACCAGATCGTCGTGGGTGGCGACATCGCCCGGCGCAGCATGTATCGCAACTACGGCAAGGGCGGGCTCGGCCTCGGCTACATCCTGGCCAGCTGGGTGCCGCGCTTTCGCGAGGAGGCGGACGAGGCCGGGCTCGACGGCGCTGCACTGATCGAGAAGTTCTTCGTGGCCAATCCCGCGCGCGCCTTCGCCTGGCCCGGCTGATGCCCGAGGCCGAGGCGCTCAACGATCCCGAGGCGGCCTCGCTTCTTGCGCGTTGCCCGATCGCACTTCTCCCGCTCGGCGCGCTGGAAAGCCACGGCGCTCACCTGCCCGCCGGCACCGACAACATCCTCGCCGGGCGGCTGGCCGCGGCGCTCGAGGCCGCGGTTCCGGAGCTTCCGATCCTCCGCTTGCCGGTGCTGCCCTTCGGCTCGGTCTGGTCGCTGGAGACGGCACCCGGCTCGGTGGGCATCTCGGGCGCCACGCTCGCTGCCACGCTGTGCGAGATCGGCGCCGGGCTGCAGGCCAAGGGCGTGCGGGCCATGGCCATCGTGAACGCTCACCTGGGCAACGCGCCCTACATCCGTGATGCCCAGCGCAGCCTCGGCGCGCGCGGCTTCCCGGTGGCGGCGTTCTTCTATCCCGGCGCGGGGGCCGAAGTGCGGCGCGTGCGGGATACCCCCGAGGCGCACCCCGCCTTCATGCACGCCTGCGAGATCGAAACCTCCTACATGCTGCACCTTGCGCCCGAGGCCGTGCGGATGGAGCTGGCGGAGGCCAACTATCCGGAGTTCCCCGAGTTTTTCGATTGTCTGCAAAGCCGGTGGACCGATTTTTCGGCCTCCGCGGTGCTGGGCGATCCGCGTGCTGCAAGCTCCGGGAAGGGTGAAACCATCCTCGGGCCCGTGATCGCGCGCATGGCCGCGGTGCTGCGGCACCTGCACGAAGAGGGCACGGGCTCCTAGCGCGTCAGGCCGGTCAGGGGGCCGAGGCCGGCCGCGCTGGCGGCGAGGTAGGCCTCGTGCGCGGCGCCGAAGGCGGCATGGGCGGCGGGGTCGGGCTCGTGGCGGCGGCTCAGCGCGAAGGTTGCCGCGCTCGCCTCTCGCACCGATGCGAAATCCCCCACCGCCGTGGCTCCGCAGAGCGCGGCCCCCTTGGCGCCGAACTCGCGCCCGGCCGGGATCTCAACGGGTATCCCCGTCGCGTCGGCGATCATCTGGGACCAGAACGCGCTGCGCGCCCCGCCGCCCGAAAGCCGGATCACCGAAAGCGCAGCCCCGATGTCGCCGTAGCAATGGCGGATGGCATGGGCGAGGCCCTCGTAGACGGCGCGCACCAGTACGGGGCGGTCGTGCCGGGGGGTGAGGCCGAAGAAACCGGCACGCGCCCGCGGCTCGACCTTCGGCGCGATCACGCCGCTGTCGGAGAGATAGGGCAGGAAGAGCGCTCCCTCCGCATGGGCCGGCGCCGCCTCGGCGACGCGGCCCAGCGCCTCGTAGGGGTCAGGCCCGGCGGCGATGTCGGGCGCCAGCGCCGACAGCGCCCAGTCGAGCACGGTTGTGCCGGCGATGTTGACCATGGTGCGCATCCAGAGGCCCTCGGGCAGGATGAACAGCAGCCCCTGTCGCGGCTCGAACGCGGGTGCCTCGGAGAGCACGCCGTTCAGGCAGGTGGTGCCCAGCACGGTGGCGGCCTGCCCCGGCGCGCTGCACCCGGCACCGAGCACCGAGGCGCCGGTGTCGCCCGTTCCCACGGCCACGGGCAGCCCCTCCGGCAGCCCGGTCTCCGCCGCCGCGGCGGCCGTGATCGTGCCGGCGAGGGCGCCCGCGTGCCCGACGGGCGGCAAGAGGTGCCACAGGTCGGCGACGCCCAGACGTTCCGCCTGGCCCCGGTCGAAGCCGCGCGCGCGCGCCGAGCCGGGGGCCATCGCCGCTTCGGATTCGTCGGTGGCGAGGGCCCCCGTCAGCCTGAAGCGCAGGTAGTCCTTCGCGCACAGCACCGTCCGGGCGGCCGCGACGTGTTCGGGCTCGTTTTCCTTCAGCCATGCCAGCACGGGAAGGATGCACCCGAGCTGCATGAGCGAGCCGGAGCCATCGAAGACGCGGTCGTAGAGGTCGGGCGTCCGGGCGAGCATGCCATCGACGAGGCCCTGCGCGCGGGCGTCGTTCCAAAGGATCGGCGGGCGCAGCACGGCGCCGTCGCCGTCGATCAGCCAGGCCCCTACCATCACGCCGGTCACGCCCATGGCGCGAAGGCGGCGCGCGTCCTGCCCCTTCATGACGGCGGCGAGGGTCTCGATGACGCCGGCCCAGGTCCGCTCGGCATCCAGCTCCGACCAGCCGGGCGGCGCCGGGGAGGCCGCGTTTCGGCGTGCCGTCGACGCGATCTCGAGCCCCGCCTCGTCCAGCAGCGCGGCCTTGATCACGGAGGTGCCTATGTCGAGGCCCAGGTAGAGGCCGCGCCCGGAGGAGCCGGTCATCGGCGGCTCAAGGCGGGATGGGTGCCTGCCTGTGCCGCCCGGCCTGCGGCGGTGGAGCGATCTGCCTGTCGTGACATGTTGCGCTGCCCTTTTTCCTGCGGCGCCAGACTAGGGCTGCCCGAACCGCGCGACAAGACGAAGCCCCGCCCGCTGGAAGCCCGCGCGGCGCGGTCTGCCCGGTGCGGGTTCCGGGCGCGCCCCGCGCTCCGAAGCCCCATGCCGCAGGCTGCCGCGGCCCGATCGCCGAACCGGCCGTAGCGGCGGACGCATGAGCCCGGAAGGCCGGACCTCCTTCGCGGCAGGCCCCTCGCCCTGTCTTGCACGGGTCTGCCGCGCGTGCCGGCCGGACGCCCGTCGCCCCCTTGATTCTGCCGCGCGGCCTGCTTGCTTCCGAACGCGCAGGCATGTGAACAGAACAGAACAGAAGCAAACTTTTTCGCTTGCCGCGCATCGGGGGGCATGGCACCCCTTGTGGCGATGGTTGCGTCCCGGGGTCCGCCGTGCCCCGGAAGCGCCTCGCCCCCGGGCGGGGCCGCACCGAAGACGGCCCGAAGCAGGGGGTTCCAGGCATGAGTTTCGATCTTTCGCGCGGAAAAACCGTGATCGCGATGGTGCACATCGGGGCGCTTCCCGGCACGCCCCTGCACGACGCGGAGGGCGGCATGGAGCGGCTCATCGCGGATGCCCTCGCCGATGTCGAGGCCCTGCAGGACGGCGGGGTGGACGCGGTGATGTTCGGCAACGAGAACGACCGCCCCTACCGGCTCGACGCCCCGAAATCCGGCATCGCCGCCATGACCGCCGTCGTCGCGGCGGTGCGCCCGCACCTGCGCGTGCCCTTCGGCGTGAACTACCTGTGGGATCCCGCCGCATCTGTCGCCATCGGCGCGGCCACCGGCGCGACGTTCGTGCGCGAGATCTTCACCGGGGTCTTCGCCTCCGACATGGGCGTCTGGGCCCCCGACGCGGCGAGCGCGGTCACGCTGCGGCGCGAGATGGGGCGGCCCGACATGAAGCTGCTTTTCAACATCAATGCCGAGTTCTCCCACGCGCTCGACGCCCGGCCCATCGCCCTCAAGGCCAAGAGCGCGGTCTTCTCGTCGCTGGCCGATGCCGTGCTCGTTTCGGGGCCGCTCACGGGGGAGGCGGCCGAGCTGGGCCACCTGCGCGAGGTGCGCGAGGCCGTGCCGGAAACCCCGGTGCTCGCGAACACCGGGGTGAACATCGAGAATGTCGCCGACGTGATGTCCATCGCCGACGGCTGCATCATCGGAACGCATTTCAAGCACGACGGCGTGACGTGGAACGCGGTGGACCCCGATCGCGTCCGCCGGTTCATGGACCGCGTCGCCAGCCTGGGCTGAGGCCATGACGCTCTGCCTCGGCCTCGACATCGGCACCACCTCGACGATCGGTATCCTGATCGAGCTTCCGGGGCGCGTTGTCGGGATCGTCACGCGCCCCGTCACCCTGTCCTCCCCGAGGATCGGCTGGGCCGAGGAGGATCCGCGCCAGTGGTGGGCCAATGTCGCCGAGATCCTGGCCGAGTTCTTCGCCCGCGGCGTCGATCCGGCGTCGATCGGCGCCATCGGCGTGACGGGCATGCTCCCGGCGGTCGTGCTGCTTGATGCGGCGGGCGAGCTGATCCGGCCCTCGATCCAGCAATCCGACGCCCGATGCTGGGCCGAGGTCGAGGCGCTGCGCCGCGAAACCGACGAGGCGGCCTTCATGGCGCGGGCCGGCAACGGCATCAACCAGCAGCTCGTCACGGCCAAGCTGCGCTGGATCGAGGCGAACGAGCCCGAGAACTTCGCCCGCATCGCCACCGTGTTCGGCTCGTACGACTACATCAACTGGCGCCTGACCGGCGAACGGGCGATCGAGCAGAACTGGGCGCTCGAGGCCGGATTCGTCGATCTCGCGTCGGAGGATGTCGCCGACGATCTCGTGGCGCTTTCGCATCTGCCGCGCGGGGCGGTGCCGCGCCGCGTGCGCTCGCACGAGATCCTCGGGGGCGTCACGGCCGCGGCCGCCGCCGAAACCGGCCTGAAAGCCGGAACGCCCGTCGTCGGCGGCGCCGCGGACCTGATCGCCTCGGCACTGGCCGCGGGCCTCAACCGCCCGGGCGACACGCTGCTGAAATTCGGCGGATCGGTGGATATCCTCGTCTCGGCCGACCGCGCCACGCCCGATGCCCGGCTCTATCTCGATCACCACCTGGTGCCCGGCCTGTGGGTCCCCAACGGATGCATGGCCACGGGCGGCTCGGGCCTCAACTGGTTCGTCAACACCTTCGCCGAGGGCGAGGCGTCGGCCGCAGAGGCGGCCGGCCAGAGCCTTCATGCTCGGCTCGACGCGCTGGCCGGCGACGTGCCGCCGGGGGCAGACGGCCTGGCGGCGCTTCCCTACTTTCTGGGCGAGAAGACGCCGGTGCACGATCCCCGTGCGCGCGGCGTCTTCGACGGCATCACGCTCTCGCATGGCATCGGCGCGTTCTGGCGGGCGCTCCTGGAGGGATATGCCTACGCAATCGCCCACCATGTCGAGGTGCTGCGCGAGCTCGGCTACAGCACCGACCGCTACCTCGTTTCCGACGGCGGCGCACAGAGCGACGTCTGGATGCAGATCGTGGCGGACGTGCTGCAGGCGCCGCTGGAGCGCCTTGAAGGGCATCCGGGATCCTGCCTCGGCGCAGCCTTCACCGCCGCGGTCGGGATCGGGCTGACCGAAGACTGGAGCGACGTGGCGCGCTTCGTGCGGCCGGCGGGGCAGGTTGAGCCGCGCCCCGAGCACGCCGCGCTCTACCGCGCGGGCTACGAACGCTTCCGCGCCCTCTACCGTCCCGGGGCCTACCCGTGATCCGCGCCGTCGCCTGGGACATCGACGGAACCCTCGTGGACAGCGAGCCGCTGCACGAAAGCGTTCTCGTCGAGGTGTGCTCCGCCCATTGCGAGAACGCCGCGCGTTTCGGCGACGGGCGCTTCCGCGGCATCCACATGGGCGATGTGTGGCGGGCGGTGGGCCCGCATCTCGGCGGCGCCCTCACCGAGGCGGAATGGAACGCGCGGATCGTCGATGCCTATGTGGCCGGCGCCGCGGCGCTCTTGGAGATCCCCGGTGCGCTCGGGGCGATGCGGGCGCTCGAGGCGGCGCGGATCCCGCAGGTCTGCGTGTCGAATTCCTGCCGCCGCATCGTGGACGCGAACCTCGCCGCCCTCGGCGTGAACGATCTTCTGCGCTTCAGCTTGGCGCTGGAGGACGTGCCGAACGGCAAGCCCGATCCCGCGCCCTACGCCATGGCCGCCGAACGGCTGGGCCTGCCTCCCGCCGAGGTCGCGGCCATCGAGGACAGCGCCACCGGCGTGGCCTCGGCGCGTGCTGCGGGGTTGCGCGTGTTCGCCCTCTCGCCCGATGGTTCGCTGAGTGCGGCGGACGCCTGCGTCGCCAGCCTCGCCGAGATCGCCCCGCTGGTGCTTTCTGGGCGCATGAACGCGAAAGGAGCCTGAATGGTCTACCGTATCGATGCCGAGAAGGACCGCGCATACATCGCCGAGTTCCGCGCCGCGCCGATCGCCCCGCACTCCCCGGGCCTGCAGCGGGTTCTCAACATCATGCGGATGTATCGCGGCGGCGATCAGTACATCCTGATCGCGCGACGCGAATTCGAGGATTACGTGATCGGGCGGATGCCCCCGGACCGCTCGGATCCCATCGTCATCGAGGAGGAGCGCAGCTTTTCCACCCGCGAGGAGGCCGAGTGGGAGATCTTCCGCCGCCGCTGGCGGGAGCACACCGGTGAAGAGATCAACCTGCCGTTCCGCGATGGAGGCGACGATGCTTAAGATCACCGGCTATCCCGATCGCTACAGCGCCCGGCCCGGAGACCGCGTCGCGTTTCACGTCTCGCTGGAGGAGGGCGAGAGCTTCTCGGCGCGTCTCGTCCGCGTGATCCACGGGGATTGCAACCCCGAGGGGCCGGGGCTGAAGTTCCGTCACATCCCCACCGGCGCCGACGGCAAGCACCCCGGAAAGCCGCAGCGGATCGATGCCGGCAGCTACATGCACGCGCCGTCCGTTCCGCGGCTTTCCGCTCCTTTCACCTTCTACGCGATGGTCTGGCCCACGCTCGTTGCGCGCGACGACCAGACGCTGCTCGCGCAATGGGATGCGGGCCGGGGGCAGGGCATCCACATCGGGTTGTCGGCGGGCGGGCATGTGACCGTCACGCTCGCCGGGGCGGAGGGCAGCGCCAGCGCGCGGGCCGGGCGCGCGATGCTCGAGCGGCAGTGGTATTCGCTCGCGGTCGCGGTGGATCCGGGCACCGGAAGAGTGCACATCGAGCAGCGCCCCGTCGTGCCCTACGCGGGGACGAGCGATACCTGCGAAGAGAGCCACGATCTCCTGCCGGCGGCGCCCCCGGCGGGCGTCTACCTCGCCGGCTGCCCGATGCCCGACGGAACGGTCGGGCGGCACTTCGACGGCAAGATCGACGGCCCGATCCTGCTCGGGGGCCTGCACCCGCGCGCGCTGCACGACACGCTCCTGCGCCGCCCGGCCGACACGCGCCTCGCGACCCGGCTGATCGCCCACTGGGATTTCGGGCAGAAGATCGACACGCCACAAACCGTGGATACCGGGCCCCATGCCCATCACGGCCGGGTGGAGAACCTGCCCACGCGCGCCATGAGAGGCTGGAACTGGACGGGCGAATGCCACGACTGGACCCGCCGGCCCGAGCACTACGGCGCGATCCATTTCCATTCCGACGACGTCTACGATGCCGGCTGGGAGAAATCCGTGGAGGTGGATCTGCCGGCCGATCTGCCCTCCGGGCCCTACGCGCTCCACGTCAGCTGCGGCGACAGCGACGAGAACGCCACGCGCGAGGACTACATCGCCTTTTTCGTGACGGCGCCGAAAGACGCCGCGCCGGGCAGCCGGCCCCGGCTGGCATTCCTCGCGCCCACCTGCTCCTACATCGCCTATGCCAACCACGCCGAGCACATCACCGCGCGGGGCGTGGAGGTGCTGATGAACCGGATGGTGCACTTCGGGCACTCCGACCTCTACCTCTACGACCACCCCGAGCTCGGCGGCTCGCTCTACGACACCCACGCAGACGGCTCGGGCGTGGCCTATTCCTCGCGGCTTCGGCCGGTGCTCAACTTCTCGGCGCGCTATCACTCCTGGCTCGGCGGGCACGGCTCGGCGCTCTACCAGTACAACGCCGACACCCATCTCTTCGACTGGCTGGAAGAAATGGGCTTCGAGTACGACGTGATCACCGACGAGGATCTGCACCACGAAGGGCTTGCCGTGCTGGAGCCCTACGAGGTGGTGCTCACGGGAACGCACCCCGAGTATCACTCCACCCGGATGTGGGATGCGATGAAGGCCTGGATCGATCGCGGCGGGCGGCTGATGTACATGGGCGGGAACGGCTGGTACTGGCGTGTGGCCTTCAGCGACCATTGGCCCGGCGCGCTGGAGCTGCGCCGCGCCGAGGACGGCATCCGCCCGTGGATCGCCGAGCCGGGCGAGTACTTCCACTCGTTCAGCGGCGAGTACGGCGGGCTCTGGCGCCGGATCGGCCGCGCCCCGAACGTGATGGCCGGCGTGGGGTTCATCGCGCAGGGCTTCGATTTCTCCTCGTTTTTCCGGCGCGCGCCCGATGCCGACAACCCGCGCGCGGCCTTCGTTTTCGAGGGGGTCGAGGACGAGATCATCGGCGATTTCGGCCTTGTCGGCGGTGGTGCCGCCGGGATCGAGCTCGATTGCATCACCTACGAGCTGGGCTCGCCGCCCAACGTGCTGCGGCTTGCCTCCTCCGAAGGCCATTCCGGGCTCATGCTGCTTGTGAACGAGGAATTCGGGCCGGTGCCGCCCAATCTCGGCGGCGACCAGAACGAGCGGGTGCGCGCCGACATGGCGTTCTGGGAGACGCCGGCCGGCGGCGCGGTCTTCGCCACGTCTTCCATCGCATGGTGCGGATCGCTTTCGCACAACGGCTACGAAAACAACGTCTCGCGGATCACCCGGAACGTGCTGCGGCGCTTTCTCGACCCCGAGCCGTTCCGAGTGGAGGCCGGATCATGAGCGTTCTTGATCGCTTCGGGCTGGCCGGGCGCACGGCCATCGTGGCGGGCGGCTCGCGCGGCATCGGCGCCGCCGTGGCCGGCCTCGCCGCGGAGACGGGCGCGGACATCGCAATTCTCGACATCCTCGGCCCCGAGGGCAGCGCGACGGCCGAGGCCATCGCCGCGCGAACCGGCCGCCGGGCCATGGCCTGGCAGGCCGATCTTGCCGATGCGGCCGCGGCGGAACGCGCCGTCGACGCCGCGGTGGAGGCGCTGGGGCCGGTATCGGTGCTCTTCAACTGCACGGGCATCAACCCCAACACCGATGCGCTCGATATCCCCGCGGAGGAATGGGCGCGGGTGATGGCGGTGAACGTGAACGCGCAGTTCCACGTCGCGCAGGCCACCGCGCGGCACATGGCCGGGCAGGGCGGGGGGGCGATCGTGGCGATCGGCTCGAATTCGGGCTTCATCGTCGACCGGCCGCAGCCGCAGGCCCACTACAACGCCTCGAAGGCCGCGGTGCACCAGATGGTCAAGTCGCTGGCCGTCGAACTGGCGCCGAAGGGCATCCGCGTCAACGCGGTGGCCCCGGGCTACGTCATGACCGAGATGACGCGCCGCGGCATGTCCAACCCCGAATGGCTGCCGATCTGGCAGGACAGCACGCCGATGGGGCGTTTCGGAACACCCGAGGAAATCGCCCATGTGATGCTGTTCCTCGCCTCCGACGCATCGAGCTACATGACCGGCTCCATCGTGCTCGCCGACGGGGGATACACATGCTGGTAGGGGCTTCGGGCGGGCTTGCGGGCCGCAGGGCGCTGGTCACCGGGGCGGCCACGGGGATCGGGGCGGCCATCTGCGCGGCCCTGGCCCGGGAAGGCGTGCGCGTCGCCGTCTCCGACATCGACCTTGGCGCCGCGCGCGCGCGAGCGGCCGCGCTGGGCGAGGGGCACTCGGCGGTGGAGATGGACGTGACCGACCGCGCTTCGGTGGAACGCGGAACCGCGCTGGCGATGGATGCGCTCGGCGGGCTCGACATCCTGTGCGCCAATGCGGGGGTCTCGACGATGAACCGCGCGCTCGATCTGAGCGACGAGGAGTGGGACGCGAACATGAGCGTCAACGCCCGGGGCGTCTTCCTGACCAACCAGGTGGCCGCCCGACATTTCGTGGCCGAAGGCGCGGGCGTGATCGTCAACACCGCCTCGCTCGCCGGCAAGGTGGGCGCGCCGCTGCTCGCGCACTACTCGGCCTCTAAATTCGCCGTGCTGGGCTGGACCCAGGCACTCGCCCGCGAGCTGGCCCCTGCCGGCATCCGTGTGAACGCCGTCTGCCCGGGTTTCGTGCGAACCGGGATGCAGGAGCGCGAGATCGCATGGGAGGCGAAGCTGCGGGGGATCACCCCGGACGAGGTAACCGCCGACTACATCGCCCAGACGCCGCTCGGCCGCCTCGAAGAGCCCGAGGACGTGGCCGATGTGGTCGTCTTTCTCGCCTCCGACGGTGCGCGCTTCATGACGGGGCAGGGCGTGAACGTCACCGGCGGCGTCTACATGGGCTGACGATGGGAGAGTCCGGGATCACCCTTTCCGAGGCCACGCGGCTTCTGGAGATCGTCGTTTCGACCCCCTCGGTGAACCCCGCCTTCCGCGAGCCGGGCGAGCCGGAGGAATGGTTCGGCGAGGCGCGGCTGGCGGAAGCGCTGGCCGGCTGGCTCGGCCAGAACGGGCTCGACGCGGAGCTGGACGAGGTCTTCCCCGGCCGGCCCAACCTCATCGCCCGGGTCGCCGGCACGGGCCCGCGGCGGATGATCTGGGAGGGGCATCTCGATACCGTCCAGGTTACCGGGATGGCCGAGCCCTTCGTGCCGAGCCTGCGCGACGGGCGCCTGTTCGGCCGGGGCGCGGTGGACGACGGCGGCTGTCTCGCCGCCTTCCTGCTGGCGCTGCGCGAGCTGGCGCGTGAGCCGGGGGAATTCGCCGTCGATTTCGTTGCCGCCGCGGACGAGGAGTTCGCCTTTCGCGGGGTGCTGCACCACATTGCCCGCGGCGAGCGCTACGCGATGGGGGTGGCCGGAGAGCCCACGGGCTTGCAGGTCGTGCGTGCCTGCAAGGGCTGCCTGCGCTGGCGCGTGACCCTCGCGGGCCGTGCAGCGCACACCTCGCGCCCCGAAGAGGGGCTCAGCGCGATCGACGCCGCGCGCGCGCTGCTCGACAGGTTCGAGGCGGCGATGGCACGTCGGCAGGATGCGCATCCCCTCCTCGGTCCGGCGACGCTGGTGTGCACCGGCATCGATGGCGGCGCGGGCCCCAACACGGTGCCGCCCGAATGCACGCTGCGCTTCGATTACCGCTACCTGCCGCACGAGGACTCCGCCGAGGTCTACCGCGTCTTCGCCGCCGAGGCCGAAGCCGTCGCCGCCGGGATGCCCGGCCTCGCCGTCTCGGTGGGGGAGCCGTTCGTCGATTCCTCGGCGATGGATGTGGAGGAAGGGGCCGAGATCGTGGCGCGCATGCGCCGGGTGTGCCGCGCGCACGGGGTGCCCGATGCGCCGCTCGGGGTGCCCTACGGGTCGGACGCGACGAAGCTGGTGAACAACGGTGCCATCCCGACGGTCGTCTTCGGCCCCGGCAGCATCGACCAGGCGCACACCGCAGACGAACATGTCGAGGTCGCGCAGGTCGTTCAGGCGGCCCGGATGCTCGTCGATCTCGCCCGGGGCGGCCCCGCCTAGCCGATCTGCTCGACCTCCTCGGGCTGTCCCGATGCGACGGAACGCAGGATCGCGTCGTTCACGGCGACGTTGCGCAGCGCGTCCTTCGTGGGCACGACGAACTCGGCGTCTTCGCGCAACGCCTGCACGAAGTGGCGCTGTTCCTCGTAGAGATCGCCCATGATGCGCCCGTTCACCTCCGGCCAGTGCAGCCCGTCGGGCAGCGACCAGGCGCCGCCCGTCAGCAGCCGCAGCCCGTGGTCGCGCACGTCGAGGTCCACGATGCCCTCGCTGCCGATGATCTCGGTCCGGGCCCAGATGCCGGTGGGAATGCCGGCCGGCAGCGTCCAGCCGAAATGGAGCTGGCCGACCATGCCGCCCGTCATCTCGCAGGTTGTGAAATAGGCGTCCTCGGACTGCACGCCGCGCGAGGGCATCAGCTTGGAGACGCCCCGGGTGTAAACGCGCGTGATACGCTCGCCGCTGATCCATTGCAGCGCGTCCACGTCGTGCACCCCGAGGTAGAAGCACACCGAGGAGCCGCCGTTCATCCGCTCGCCCAGCTCCGAGTTGGTCAGCCGGCCGGAAGAGCCGTGCAGAACCTGCCCGATGCGGCCCTCGCGCACTGTGCGGGCCGCCTCCACGTAGCGCGGATCGAAGCGCAGGATCTGCGCCACCATCAGCCGGGCGCCGCCATCCGCGGCCGCGGCCATCGCGCGGGCATCCTCAAGCTGGTGGGCCATGGGCTTTTCCACAAGCACCGGCCGCCCGGCCTCGAGAAGGCGCACGGTCGCCTCGCGATGGTGCCGGTCGGGCAGCACGACGATGTAGGCGTCGGCGGCATCGGCCGCGAGCGCCGCATCCACATCCGCGTAGTGGCGGGCGCCATGGTCTGCGGCGATACGCGCGCCCAGTTCGGCGTCCATGTCCACGATCGCCGTAAGCTCGGCCGTCTCCAGCCCCTGCGCGCAGCGGGCATGGAACTGCCCCATGAATCCCGCGCCGACAATTCCCAGCCGTATCGGTGCCATCCGCTGTTCCTCCCTGCTGCCGAACCGACGCTACAACGAACAAAAACAAACGCAAGTACAAGTGCGGAAGACGCCTCTGAACCGCAGCGGGCCGCGCCCGCCGGCGGTCGGTTTCTGCCGCCAGGGAGAAAGCCCTTTCCGATATTTCTTCATGCCAGGCAATTATTTGCGCGATCTCCTCCGGCTTGCAGCGCTGGCCTCGCCGGTAAAATCCCGCTTGACCGGCTTCAAAATCGAGTCCTAACTCAAACACATAAGAACACATGGGCCGCTCGCCCGGAGGCATCCGGCGCGTGACGAGCCCGGAATGCACTTACGGTCAGCGGCGCGCGTGCGTTCGCCAACATGGGAGACAAGGATGACTGAAAAACCCAACGCAGTGTCGCGGCGCGGGTTCCTGGGCGCGGGATCGGCCGCGCTTCTCGGGACAACCGCGCTCGGATCCGGCCTGTTCTCTGCGACGGCCGCGCGGGCCCAGGATTTCGATCTGTCGGCCCAGTCGGGTGAACAGATCTATTTCCGTGGCTGGCAGTTCCGCACCGATGTCGTGCAGAGCAACGTCGATGCCTACAACGAGCGCATGGGCGGCTCGGTCGACTACGCGACCGTCACCGGCGATTACCCCTCGATCATGGAAACCACGCTGATCGCGAACGGCGACCTCGACGTGCTCTACGCGAACCCCTCGAGCGCTGTGCGGTATACCGGCGGCGGCTGGGTGATGCCGGCCTCGGATCTTCCCAACGCCCAGGAAATCGCCGACTCGATGTATGACAACATCCGCGAGGCATGGTCGGCCAACGGCCAGCTTCTCGGCCTGAGCTACTTCGTTTCGGTGCGGGGCACGCTGCTGGCCAACCTCGCGCGCATGGAAGAGGTGGGCTACGATACCTCCACTCTCCCGCAGACCTGGGACGAGCTCTACGAGGCCGTCTACGCGCTCAACGAGGCCGGCATCGCTAACCCGATCCTGCCGCACTGGTTCGCCGAATGGTTCGGCATCAGCTGGGGCTTCATCTTCGAGGTGATGAACCGTGGCGGCCAGGTGGCCGACGCCGAAACCCACCAGCCCATGCTCACCGTGGACGGGCCGGCCGGCGCGACGCTCGAGGCGTGGAAGCGGCTCTGGAACTCGGGCCTCGTTCCCGAGGAAGTGCTTTCGTACAACGAGGCCGCCTACATCGATGCGTTCCGCTCGGGCCGCTACGTGTTCAGCCCCCAGCAGATGTACGATATCAAGACGTTCAACGATCCGGCCCAGTCCGCCGATGTCGCCGGCAGCATCACGCTGCTGCCCGCAACGCAGCAGAGCTGGGGCCTCATCGACAGCGCGATGTACCTGATGACGAGCCGCGACCGCTCCGCCGCGGCAACGGCCGATGTCCAGCGCTTCACCTCCTGGTACGGCTACAAGGACGAGAACGGCGAATTCGCCGTGGCCAACCGCTGGCTGGCCGAGAACATGCTCTTCTCGGCCTATCGCCCCGTGATGGAAAGCGATCTCGCCCGCGAGACGATCCAGGCATCGGTCGCACGGGCGGAGGACTACGACACGATCCTCGATGTCTACTCCAAGACGCCCTACCCCAAGGGCGTGTGGAACGTGGTGTGGTCGGAGGAGTTCAACACCTGGCTTCGCGAGGCGCTGTTCTCGTTCCTCCAGAACGACGAGCCGGTGGAGCAATTGATCGAAGAAGCCAACGCCGAGATCGCGCGCCTCAACGACCGCTACAATATCTGATAGGCTCGCGCGGGGCGGCTGCGACGCCGCCCCGCGCAACTGCGAAAGGCGCGGGGCGAAGGCCTAAGACGCCTGCGCGAAGGCAAACGGGGGCAGGGCAGCCGCATGAGCGAGTCGGCCAGGGACGGGTCAGTGCCGAGGAGTGCGCGCAAGCGCCGCGGTGAATTGAGCAACCTTCAGTTCGCCCTGGTGGTGACCGTGCCGGTGCTCGTCTTCCTCGTGCTCGTCATCGCCTATCCGCTCGCCTATTCCCTTGATCTGTCGTTCCGCGATGTCCGCTTCTTCGGCGGCTACTCGGCGGAGTGGATCGGCCTCGAGAACTACGCCAAGGCGCTGGGCGACGATCGTTTCTGGCAGGGAGCGCTGCTCACCCTGCGCTTCACCGTCATGACCATCGTCATGACGCTCGGCATCGGGATGATGCTGGCGCTGGTGGTGCGTGATCTTGCGCCGCGCTGGCGCTGGATGCGCGCGCTCGTGATCCTGCCCTGGGCCGTCTCGCCCTACGGCGCGGGGATCTTTTTCGCCTATCTCGGGCGCGGCCAGACGGGCCTCGGCACCGCGCTGGCCAACAGCTTCGGCAGCGAGGCCACGGTCAATCTCATCACCCAGGCCTTCGTGATCGAGTTCCTCGCGCTCGGCGCGGCCTGGAACATGGCGCCGCTGGTGGCATTCTTCCTGCTGGCCAACATGCTCACCACCCCGCCGCGCCTCTACGACCTCGCCAAGCTCGACCGCATGTCCCGCTTCGAGACCTTCCTGCACGTCACGCTGCCGCCGCTGCGCTTCACGCTTTTCGTCTTCACTTGCATCATCACCGTGCTCGCCATCAAGACGTTCGACTACATCTTCACGGCAACGCAGGGCGGGCCGGGAAGCGCCTCTTCCGTCTTGACCTACGTTCTCTACCGGACGAGCTTCCAGAACCTCGATCTGGGCTACGGGGCGGCGATGTCGTTCTACCTGCTGGCGCTGATCATCGGCACCACCGGCGCGATCGTGCTTACCTGGGGCAGGGTGGAGTCCCGGCGATGAGCGGCACGCGCATCAGCATCTGGTTCATCCTGGCAGTGGCGATCGCGCTGCTGTGGACGTTCATCCCGATGTACTGGACGGTCAAGTTCGCGTTCATGACGAAAACCGAGATTTCGCGCTTTCCGCCGCTTCTCTTCCCGCCTGAGCCGAACCTCGCCTCCTTCTACAACATCTTCGGGCGCGACTACACGCTCCCCGACGGTACCGTGGTGCCCGCCTCGGGGCAGGCGCGGCAGATCGTGCTGGGCCTGCGCAACAGCCTGATCGTGTCGTCCGTCGTGACCCTGGTGACGATCTTCGTCGTCACACCGCTGGCCTATGTCTTCGCGCGGCTGGAGTTCCCCGCCAAGGGCAAGCTGCTGGCGGCGGTCCTGCTTTCGGTCTCGCTGCCGCCGGTGTCCACGCTCATCCCGTTCTACGTGCTCTACGTGCAGCTCGATCTCGTGGGCACGCTCGGCGGGCTGATCATCATCACGCTGACGATCACCATTCCCATCGTCGCCTGGGTGCTGATCGGGTTTTTCCGCAACATGCCGCCGATCGAGCAGCTGGGCCGGATCGACGGGTTCTCGCGCCTCTACATCTTCGCGCGGATCATGGTGCCCATGGCGCGCAGCGGCATCCTGGTGGCTGCCGTGATCGCCTTCCTGTTCGCCTGGAACGAATATGTCTACGCGCAAGTCCTCGTCACCGGCTCCAACGCGGTGACCCTGCCTGCCGCGATGTCGGGCTTCCTGTTCCAGGTGCCCGAGCCGGGGCATCTCGCGGCCAGCCTGCTCATCAGCCTGCTGCCGCCGTTCCTGATCGCGTTCTTCCTGCAGAAGCACATCGCTGAGATGAACTTCGTCTGACCGGAGAGAGATTTCGTGGCACGCATCGAACTTCAGAACGTCGTCAAGACCTATGGCGAACAGCACGCGGTCAAGAACCTCGACATGGTGATCGACGATGGCGAGCTTCTGGTGCTTCTCGGCCCGTCGGGTTGCGGCAAGACGACGACGATGAACATGATCGCGGGCCTCACCGACGTAAGCAGCGGGCGCATCCTCTTCGACGGCACCGACGTTACCACGCTGCAGCCCCACGAGCGCAACATCGCGATGGTCTTCCAGTCGTCGATGCTCTACCCGCACATGTCGGCTCGGCGGAACATCTTCATGAGCCTCAAGCGGTCGGGGCTGTCGAACGCCGAGATCGAGAAGCGGATCGACCAGGCCGCCGCAACCGTCAACGTCACCCACCTGCTGGAGAAACTGCCCTCGCAGCTTTCGGGCGGCGAACGGCAGCGCGTCGCCACTGCGAAGGCCATCGTGCGCGAGCCGCGCTGCTTCCTGCTGGACGAGCCGCTTTCGGCGCTCGACGCGGCGCTGCGGCTGACGCTCCGCGCGGAGCTGGTGAACCTGCAGAAGCGGTTCCGCACCACCATGATCTTCGTCACCCACGACCAGGTGGAGGCGATGACCATGGGCGACCGGATCGGCGTGATGCGCGACGGTGCCCTGCAGCAGATCGGCACGCCGGTCGAGATCTACAACCGGCCCGCCAACCTCTTCGTGGCCGGTTTCGTCGGAACGCCTCCGATGAACTTCCTCGAGGGCGCGATCGTGGAGGAGGGCGGCAAGCGCCTGTTCCGGCGCGGCGCGCTGCGCCTGCCGCTGGAGGGGGAGGCGGCCCGCGCCGCGCCGCGCGACCGGGCGACGCTGGCCATCCGGCCGCACATGATGCACGTCGGGGCGGCGGGCCCCGAGGCACTTCCCGTGACGGTCTACGCGGTGGAGCATCTCGGCAACGAGACCGTCGTCGTGGCTGACAACGAGGATCACGGGCGCGTCCGGCTGACGGCGGGCGCCGCGTTCTCGGCCTCGGTGGGCGAGGTGCTCCACGCTGCGTTCGACACCTCCCATGCGCTGGTCTTCGACCCCGAAACCGGCTTGCCGGTGGACACCGGCGCGAAGGACGCGGCATGAGCCCGCCGCTCGCCCCCGGGCGCCGGCTGCGCGTTGCCATTGCCGGCTTCGGCGTCGCCGGCCGGTGCCACGCCTCCGCCTGGCAAGCCTGCGGCGAGGTCGACATCGTCGGTGTCCATACAGCGCGCCCCGGGGTCGAGGCCCCCGAGGTGGCCCGGCTCTGCGGGCGGGACACGCCCGTTTTCGAGAGTTTCGAGGCCCTGCTGGACGGGGTGGACGCCGATTTCCTCTCGATCTGCACGATGCACGACGCCCATGCCGGGCAGTTGATCGCCGCCGCCGGTCGCGGGCTGCACGTGCTCGTGGAAAAGCCCATCTGCATGAACCCCGAGGATCTGCAAGCCTGCCGCAAGGCGGTGCAGGAAGCTGGCATCCGCGCCTATGTGGGCTTCCAGGAGTTTCACTACGGCCAGCTCGAGGCGACCATAGATGCGGTGCGCCGCGGCTATCTCGGCCGCGTCCACCTCGCCGAGATCGAGTATTTCAACGGCATCTCCGACTGGACGCCGCAATACCCGTGGGCCCGCACCCGGGCCAAGGGCGGCTCGTCGATGCTGTTCTGCGGCTGTCACCCGCTGATGATGCTGATGCTGGTGATGGATCACGCGGCCGTCGCCGAGGTGCAGGCATGGGATACCAGCTCCACGGCACCGGAATTCGGGGGGCTCGAATACCCGGCCACCCAGGTCAACCTCCTGCGCTTCGCCGACGGCCGGCTCGGCAAGGTCACGTCCTGCCTCGACTCGCTGCACCCCTACTACTGGCGCAACACGCTTGTCGGTTCGGAAGGTTCGCTGATCGATACGCGGCTCCTCAGCCGCAAGATGCTGGACGGCCTCGACGCACGCGGCTGGACGGAACTGCCGGTGCGCTCCATCAACGATGCGGGCGACATCACCTTCGACATGTTCGTGCCGATGTTCCGGCGCATCCTGGCCGATCTGCGCGACGAGGCGCCGATGCCGTTCTCGGGGTTCGACCGCGCCTACGAGATGCACCGCGTGCTCTTTGCCTGCGAAGAATCGGTGCGCAGCGGGGTGCCGGTCGCGCCGGACAGCTTCCTGCCGCCGGCCTGACGGATGCCCGCATCACTCCGCGACGATGACCTCCACTCCGGCTTGAGCCAGCGCGCCCGCCAGCTCCGCGGGCGGCGGCGCCTCGCTGACCAGCACGTCGATGCATTCCAGCCCGCCGACCTGAACCAGCGACCGGCCCCCGAACTTGGAGGAGTCCGCGACCACGACGCGCCGCGTGGCGCGCTCGCAGAAGATCCGCTTCATTTCCGCCTCCTCGACGGAGTAGTCGAAGAGCCCGTCTTTCGAGATCGCCGAGACGCCGAGGTAGGCGATGTCGAACCACAGCTTGCTCGCCTGCTCCACGGCGATCGGGCCGCACATGGCCATCTCGTGGGGGCGGATATGCCCGCCGATGGCGTAGATCTCCGCGCCCGCCCGGCGCCCGAGCGCCGCGACGCGCACGTTGTTGGTGAAGACGCGCAGCCGCGCCTCGGAGGCCAGCACCTGCCCGAGCGCATAGGTGGTCGTGCCCACGTCGAGCGCGACGGACCGCGCATCTGCGGCGAGCCCCGCGGCGGCCCGCGCGATCGCCAGCTTGGCCGGGCGCGCCCGCGCCTCGCGCTCGTCGAAGAACGGTTCCGGCCCGCGATCCTCGCCGGCCGATGCGTGCGTTTCCGTCACCGCGCCGCCGTGGGTGCGCTGGATCACCCCGCGCAGCTCCAGCTCGGCAAGGTCGCGCCGTATCGTCATCTCCGAGACGCCGAACTGTTCGGCAAGCGCCGCCGAAGACATGAAGCCCCGGTCGTGGATGATCTGGGCGATGCGATCCTTGCGGACCCGGCCGATAAGCCGACCATCGCCCTGAACGGAGTGCTGGCCCGAAGTGCTCATCAGGTTCCTTTCGCCAGGCCCGCATTCGCGAGCCGCGCGCCGCTTTCGGGTTTGCGCGCAAAAGTAAGAATTCGCACAGAGCCTATAGCGGGTCCAGCTTCAAGGCCAGCATGGGCGGCGGGCAGCGGCACCGGCAGAACGGGGGAGAAGCGGATATGCGACGCCTGAAAGGGCTCGAACTGAGGGCCGAACCGCCGGAGGGCGCGCCGCGCGGGCGCATGCACATCGCCGGCGCCTGGGAACACGGCACCGGCGCCGAGTGGCTCGGCATCGTCAGCCCGGCAACCGGCGCAGAGCTGGGCTGGGTGCCGATGGGCACCCGCGCCGATGCCGAACGCGCGGCCGCCTCGGCGGCGGTGAACGCGCACCGCATCGCCTCGATGCCGGTCTGGCAGCGCGCGGCGCTCTGCATGCGGGTGGCCGAAAGGATCGAGGCCCGCGCTGCCGCGCTGGCCGAGACGATCTGCCTCGAACAGGGCAAGCCCATCGCCGACGCGCGCGGCGAGGTGGCCGGCGCGGCGACGGCCTTCCGCAACGCCGGAGAGCAGATCAAGTGGCTGGAGACCGCGAGCTTCCCGGTCGAGGATCCGGCCAAGCGCGCCTTTTCGATCCTGCAGCCCAAGGGCGTGTTCGGGGTCATCACGCCGTGGAACTTCCCGGTCGCGCTGCCGTCGATCTACTATCTCGGCCCGGGGCTGGCCACGGGCAACGCCATGGTCTGGGTGCCTGCGCCCACCACCTCGCTGGCGGCGGCCGAGCTGGTCGAGTGCATGCTCGAGGCGGGTGTGCCGGAGGGGACGGTGCATCTCGTCACCGGCGAGGGGCCCGAGGTTGGCGACGCGCTGGTCACCTCGCCCCATGTCCAGGGCATCGCCTTCACCGGCTCCTCGCGCACCGGCGCGGTGATCGCCGCGCGCGCCGCCGGAAAGACGCTGCTTTCGGAGCTGGGCGGCAACGGCCCGAGCGTGGTGCTGGCCGACGCCGATCTCGATCGCGCGGCCCGCTGCATCGCCGCCGGCGCCATCGCCAATGCCGGGCAGGTCTGCACGGCAACCGAGAGGGTGCTGGTGCATGACTCGATCCATGACGCGCTCGCCGAACGGGTGACCGCCGAGATGGCGGCGACCCGCCCGGCGCCCTCCACCGAGGAGACGAGCCGCCTCGGCGCGCTCAACAATGCCGAGGTCGCCGCCAAGGTGGATGCCCACCTGGCCGAAGCCGTCGCCGGGGGCGGGCGGATCCTTCTGGGCGGCGGGCGGGCCGAGGGCCTGCCAACCGATCTCTACTACCAGCCCACGGTGGCCGTGAGCGTGCCCGAGGCCTGCGCGCTCCATACCGACGAAACCTTCGGGCCGGTGGTGCCCATCCTGGCATTCGCAGACGAAGCCGATCTCCAGCGCCTCGTGCGCCTCAGCCCGATGGGCCTTTCGGGCGCGGTGTTCACCCGAGACATCACCGCCGCCTTCCGCCATGCCGAGGCGCTGCGCTGCGGGATCGTCAACATCAACGAGGCGAGCAACTACTGGGAGATGCACATTCCCGCGGGTGGCGCCGCCGGCACCACCTCCGGCGACGGCCGGACCGGCGGGCGCCACACCCTGCTCGCCATGTCCGATCTGAAGACCATCACCGTGCACCTCGGAGACTGAACGATGGAGATAGCGGGCACGAAGGTGGATTTCGAGGCGGTCGAGGCGGCGGCGGCAAGGATCGCCCCGCACATCCGCCGGACGCCGACGATCGTGATGGAGCATGTCCGCGACCGGCCGGTGCCCAACCCGGTGCACATCAAGCTGGAGTGCCTGCAGGTGACGGGGGCCTTCAAGGCCCGTGGCGTCACCAACCGCCTGCTCACGACCCCGCCTGAGGAAGCCTCTCGCGGGATCGTCACGGCGTCGGGCGGCAATCACGGGCTTGCGGTGGCGCGGGCGGGCAAGCTCGCGGGCGTTGCCGCGACCGTCTACCTGCCGCCCTCGGCCTCGCCGGCCAAGCGCCGCGAGATCGCCCGCTGGGGCGCGCGCATCGAGGTCGTCGGCCCCACCTGGGACGACGCGGATCGCGCGGCGGCACGCCATGCCGAGCGCGAGGGGGCGGTCTACGTGCATCCGTTCAAGGATCCGCAGGTGGTTGCCGGGCAGGGCACCGCCGCGCTCGAGATGGCGCGCGAGGTGCCACAGGCCGATGTCTACGTCATTGCCATCGGGGGCGGGGGGCTGATCGCGGGTTTTGCCACCGTTCTTGCCACGCTCAACCCGCGTGCGCGCATCGTCGGCGTCGAACCGGTGGGAAGCCCCACGCTGGCCCGCAGCCTTGCCGAGGACCGGACGGTGCGGCTCGACAGCGTGACCACGCGCGTCGCCACGATGGCCTGCGGCCAGACCAGCGAGTTGATCCTCGATCTGGTGCGCGGCCGCGTTGCGGATGTCGCGCTGGTGGAGGACGCCGAGATGGAGGCGGCCGCCCGCTGGATCCGCGACGAGTTCGCCATCCGCGCCGATCTCTCCTCGGCCGCCACCTTCGCCGCGCTCGCCCTGGGCCGGGTCCGGCTCGATCCCGGCGAGGTCGTCTGCACCCTGATCTGCGGCGCCGACGACGCGGCACTCGCCGGGGAGTAGGGCCAGCCCGCCGCCCGGGCTCTGCGCGGCTTGAAGGTCTCGCCCGGCGGACGATGGCCGCGGCAAGGGCAAGGGCAAGGGCGGGGCAGGGGCTCCCGCCGGCAAGCCTACCTCGGGCCCCCGGCCCGCCGGCATGCGGCGGCTCCGACGGTGCGCGAAGGGCGGCGCTATTCCGCGCTCTGCAACGCGTCGAGGAACTCGAACCACGCGCGCTTCGGCTCTCCGGTGCGGGCTTCGATCATCCCGTTGGAGCCCAGTTACTCAGGATACACGAAATCAGGTTCGGGTTATCGCGAAAGGCGGGTTCCGCTTCGAGGATCGGATTCAGGGCGTTGCCGTATGCCTCGATCGTTCCTTCGGTCCAGTCCACGAGTTGGAAGACGATCGAGACCCGCGCAGGGGTGCCGCGCACCGCCTCGAAGTACTCGCCGAAGAAGTTCCCTTGTTGGTCGAAGGAAAAGGCCTCCGTCCCGCCGCCGGCGCATCCCAGTTCCTGGATGATGATATCCTTGCCCTTGGCAGCGGCGATCCGCGAGTCGAGCCGCTGCCCGATCGAGTCCGCTTGCCGCGATATCGGCACCTGCTGGCAATAGAAGTTGTAGACGGCGATGTCGCCGGCGTCGATCAGGGCGGTGTGGTGCGGCAGAGGCGGGCGGATGCGCCCGCCGTCGTCGTCTTGGTCGAAGCCGTTCGACAGGGCGACTCCCACGGCCATTTCCGGGTCGATGCCGTGGATATGGTCGCGCGCCGCCGTGGCGATCTCCCCGACCTGCGGCGTC
This sequence comes from uncultured Rhodobacterales bacterium, assembly GCA_964466745.1. Lineage (GTDB taxonomy): Bacteria > Pseudomonadota > Alphaproteobacteria > Rhodobacterales > Rhodobacteraceae > CAYXOX01. The sequence continues at coordinate 20,579 of CAYXOX010000008.1, read as the reverse complement.
CGTTCGGGATTGGGGCCGAGGAAGTTGTCCACCTCGTTCGCCACCATGATGGCAAAGCCGTTGTGCTGGCGCACAACCGGCACGACGCGGTTCATCAGCTCTCCGTAGCGCGCGATCACCTCCGGCGAGCTCACGTCGATCTCGGACGGGGAGACGGCGTCGTCCGTGCCCCTGAGATGCCGCGGGATGGTGACAGCGTCGGAATCGATCTCCCGGACAAAGACAAGCGAGCGCCAGCCGTTCCGCTCGTAGTCCCGAAGCGCGTCTTCGAATTCGCCCAGACGGTAGGTGCTTTCCCTTGGCTCGACGTCGGGTTACCCGATTTCCGGCGGCTTGACGCGCATGCCCGCCTCGGTCGCTTCTTCCTGGGCGCGCCTTATCGCCTGCCGCACGACGCGCGGGTTGTCGAAGTTGAAGCCGGTCTCGAAGGTGATGTGGTGGCCCGGCGGCAGGAGGGGGGATCTTCGTGGGGTCCGGCGCGGCCTGCCCCAACGCATGCCCGGCCATGGTTGCCCCGAGGACGCAAAGGAAAACGCGGGAGCTTCCTTGAATAAACATATATTATAAAAAGATAATTCGGGGCCGTTGGATCGGATCTGGGAAATGCCGGGCCCGATGTCGACGCAGCCGGTCGGGTCGGGCGAAGGCGGCGCTCGGTGCCGGCCGCTCCGGTTGTGCCGCTCGCCGTCCGGCTTGAGCGCACGCCGGCGAGCCGAAAGCGATGGCCCCCGGGCCTGCTCACGGTCCCGCTGGCCGGCGGAGCCCGGCTTTGCGCGCATGCCATGGCGCGCACCGCACACCCGGCCGACCGGAGGCGAGGCGCATCGTGTGGCTCGCCCCGCGAGGGGGCGCGGCCAGGGCCGGCCCCTTCCGTGCGCCGTCAGCCTGTGGCGGCGGCGGCAGGGGCGGCCTCGTCGGCCCCGGCCAGCAATCCCGCGTTGCCGCCGGCCGCCGTCGTGTCGACGCACAGGTGGCGTTCGAGGCAGGCATGGGCGGTGTCGGGCCGCCCGGTGACGAGGGGCACGATGGGCCCCGGACGCTCGGCGAGGGCCAGGGCATAGGCACGGCCCGTCTGCGCGTCGCCCCACCACAGGAGCCCTCCGAAGGGGGGCAGGCCCGCCAGCGCGCTCGGGTCGAGCGCTCCGCCGGCGCAGACGGCCTGCCCGCCCAGCGCCTCGACGGCTGCACGCTGTGCGGCCGCCGTCGCGGGGCCGGGGCCGGCGCAGATCAGCGGCGGCCGGGGAAGCGTCGTCAGCCGGTTGAGCTCGCCGGTGGGCCCGGGCAGCGTGCGGGAGGTGCGCGGCCCGCCCGCCCGCTTCCCGAGGGCCTCCGCGAGCGCGCCGGGATCGGCGGGCGCGGTCCACCCCTCGCCGGACGCCTCGGCCACGGCCCGCGTGAAGCGGGCGAGGTAGTGCGGCCCGCCCGCCTTGGGGCCGGTGCCCGAAAGCCCCTCGCCGCCGAAGGGCTGGCTGCCCACGATGGCGCCGATCTGGTTGCGGTTCGCGTAGATGTTGCCGGCATGGACCGCCTCGGCGACGGCCTGCACCCTGTCGTCGATCCGCGTGTGCAGCCCGAACGTCAGCCCGTAGCCGGTGGCGTTCACGGCATCGACGACCCGCGCCAGCTGCCCCGCCCGGAAGGTCGCGACATGCAGCACCGGCCCGAAGACCTCGCTTTCGAGCGCCTCGATGCCGCTCACGCGGATCATCGCGGGCGCCGCGAAGAAGCTCGCCCGGGGCGCCGCGAGGCGGTGGAGAAGCCGCCCGTCGCGTTCGGCCGCGTCGACATGGGCGTCGATCTCCGCCGCCGCCGCTTCCGAGATGATAGGGCCCACATCGGTCGCGATGTCCCACGGGTCGCCCAGGGTGAGCTCGTCCATCGCGCCGCGCAGCAACGCGAGGAAGGGCTCCGCGATGTCGTCCTGCACGTAGAGGCAGCGCAGGGCCGAACAGCGCTGCCCGGCCGACTGGAAGGCCGAGACGACGATGTCCCGGATCGCCTGCTCCGGCAGCGCGGTGCTGTCCACGATCATCGCGTTGAGCCCGCCTGTCTCCGCGATCAGCGGCGTTCCGGGGGCGCAGGCCCCGGCCATGGCAGCCTGGATGTGGCGGGCCGTCGCGGTGGAGCCGGTGAAGGCCACGCCGTCCACCCGCGGATCGGAAGTCAGGAGCGTGCCCACGGTGCCGCCGCCCCCGGGAAGCAGTTGCAGCGCGCTGCGCGGAACGCCGGCGGCGTGCAGCCTGCGGACCGCCCAGTCCGCGATGGCCGGCGTCGCCTCCGCGGGCTTCGCGAGCACCGCGTTGCCGGCGGCAAGGGCGGCGGCCACCTGGCCGCTGAAGATCGCCAGCGGGAAGTTCCACGGGCTGATACAGGTGAACACGCCTCGCGCAGGCGCCTCCAGCGCCTCGGCCTGCACGGCGTAGTAGCGCAGGAAGTCCACCGCCTCCCGCAGCTCGGCCACGGCATCGGCCAGCGTCTTGCCGGCTTCCACCGCCAGCAGGGCGAAGGCCTCGCCGAAATCCGCCTCGAAGAGCTCCGCCGCGCGGCGCAGGGTTTCGGCGCGGTGGCGCGGCGCGGCCGCCCAGGGCTCGGCGGCGGAGAGGGCCGTCTCCACGTCCTGCGCGGAGGCAAGGGTCACCTCGCCGATGGCCGCGCCGGTGGCGGGGTTGACGATGGCCTCCCGCGCGCCGCCCCGCACCTCCCCGGCGATGATGGGGGTCACCGAGATCCGGGCCGGCCGCACGCGGGCCGCGCCGATGCGGGCGAGTTCGGTCACGTCGCTCAGATCGTGCCCGGCCGCATTGCGCCGCTCGGGCGCGAAGAGATCCGGCCCCGTGCGCAGCGTGGCCGTGCCCGCCGCCCGCGCGCCCTCCAGCGCCTCGAACGGGCAGGCGGCGACCACCGATGCCGGCACGGCCGTGTCCACGATCTGGTTGACGAAGGAGGAGTTTGCGCCGTTCTCCAGCAACCGGCGCACGAGGTAGGCGAGAAGATCACGGTGCGCGCCGACCGGGGCGTAGATGCGGCAGCGGGTGCCCTCGGCGCGCAGCACGATCCGATGCAGCGCCTCGCCCATGCCGTGCAGGCGCTGGAACTCGAAGGCCTCGCGCGGCAGCCCCCGGGCCATTTCGAGAATGGCGGCCACCGTGTGGGCGTTGTGGGTGGCGAACTGCGGGTAGATGCGCGCGGTCATCCCCAGCAGCTTGCGGGCCATCGCGATGTAGCTCACGTCGGTCGCCGCCTTGCGCGTGAAGACGGGGAAGTCCTCCAGCCCCTGCACCTGGGCGTGCTTGATCTCGGTGTCCCAGTAGGCGCCCTTCACGAGCCGCACCATGATCCTGCGGCCGCGCCGCCTGGCGATGCTTTCAAGGCCGTCGATCACGTCGCCGGCGCGCCGTCCGTAGGCCTGCACGACAACGCCGAAGCCGTCCCAGCCCGCGAGCGCGGGGACGGCCAGTGCCGCCTCGATCACCTTCAGCGAAAGCCCGAGACGGTCGGCCTCCTCGGCGTCGACGTTGAGCCCCATCCCCGCCCGCGCGGCCTGGCCTGCCAGCTCTGCCAGCACCGGCACGAGTTCGGCCATCACCCGTTCGGTCTTGGCCACCTCGTAGCGGGGGTGCAGCGCCGAGAGCTTGACGGAAATGCCCGGGTTCATCGTGATGTCGGAGCCCGTGCACGCCGTGGCGATCGCCGCGATCGCGTCGCGGTAGGCGCGGGCGTAGCGCGCGGCGTCTTCCGCCGTCATCGCGGCCTCTCCCAGCATGTCGTAGGAGTAGGTGTAGCCCTTCGCTTCCATGGCGCGGGCGCGCGCCATCGCGGCCGCGATATCCTCGCCGAGCACGAACTGGCGTCCCATCCTCCGGATCGCGGCGGTCACCGCGCTGCGGATCACCGGCTCGCCCAGGCGGCGCACCATGCCCCGGAGCGTTCCCGCGATGCCCGGCTCGGCGTGTTCGAGCACCCGCCCGGTGAGCAGCAGGCCCCAGGTGGAGGCGTTCACCAGCGGCGAGCTGGAATGGCCGAGGTGGGCCGACCAGTCAGAGGGGGCGATCTTGTCCTCGATAAGGGCGTCGATGGTCGTCGGGTCCGGCACGCGCAGCAGCGCCTCGGCAAGGCACATGAGGGCGACGCCCTCGTGGGTGGAAAGGCCGTATTCGGCGAGGAACACTTCCATGAGCCCCGGCTCGGAGGCGGTGCGGATCTCTTCGACGAGCGCCGTCGCCCGCGCCACGACCGCCCGTCGCGCGCCCGCGTCGAGGCATGCCGTCGCCTTCAGCTCGGCCAGAAGCTCCGCTTCGCTCCGGCGCTTGTTCCGGTCCCATGCCGCATCGATCCCGATCATCCGTGCCCCTCCTGCGTCGCGTTCCTAGTAGCGCCTCGCGGCTGGACGTTTCGCCCATGTTTTGGCATTGGATAGGCGTTTCGACCAAAAATTTCTCTCTTGAAGGTCATCTGTCATGTCAGGCGATCCGGATCTGGACACGATCGACCACCGGATACTCTCGGTGCTCGCAACGGACGGGCGCATCTCGATGACGGCGCTCGGCCAGAAGGTCGGCCTTTCGAAAACGCCGGTCACCGCGCGGGTGCGGCGGCTCGAAGCGCTCGGCGTCATCACCGGGTACAGGGCCGAGTTCTCGGCCGCGAAGCTCGGGCGGGAGCATGTCGCCTTTCTCGAGGTGAAGCTTTCGGACACCCGCGAGCAGTCGCTGCGCGCCTTCAACGCCGCCGTCCGGCAGATCCCGGAGGTTGAATCCTGCCACATGATCGCGGGCGGGTTCGACTATCTCGTGAAGGTGCGCACGGGCGACATCGGAGAGTACAGGCGCGTGCTCGGCGAGCGGATCTCCCGTTTGCCGAACGTCGCCTCGACCTCCACCTACGTCTCGCTGGAGAGCGTGCTCGACTCGGGCGTGATGCACACCTGAACGCCGCGAGGGCGGCGGGCCGCGGATCGGTTTCGCCCCGCTCCGGGGCGCCGTGCCGCGCCGAAAAACTGCTCCGACGGAGGCGGCATGGCATTCCGCCACAAAATTGATCGAAATCAAAAAAAAATGAGTGAACCGTGTGGTTTGCCACCCGAAACCCCCGTCGGATGCCAGCACTGATAAGCGCGGATCGCGATAATCCGGGCTTTTCGATAAGCCCGCTTGATGGACAACCCGGCCCTCATGTGGTCAAACACGGGCACACCCACTGTGACCGCGACGTCCCAAACCTGAATAGGTATCGCAAACCTATGGCCGCCTATCTCTTGCGCAGACTGTTTCTCGGCCTGTCGGTGCTGGTGGTGGCGATGCTGATGCTTTTCGTCGTCATCTATGCGGTTCCGGGCGATCCCGCGGTCATCGCGCTCGGGCCGCGCGCCTCGGAGGCGCAGCGGCTCGCCTTCCGCGAGCAGATGGGCCTCGATCACCCGATCTGGGTCCAGGCCGGCAACTTCCTCTGGTCGCTCCTGCAGGGGGATCTCGGGACGGACGTTCTCAGCCAGCGGCCTGTCTCCGGCATGGTGCTGGCGGCGCTTCCCAATACCGTTGTGCTCGCGGTTGCGGGCCTCGGCTGGGCCATGCTCCTCGGCATGCCGCTCGGCGTGTGGGCGGCGCTCCGGCGGAACTCCTGGGCCGATCGGCTCGTCGGCCTCGTCTCCACCAGCGTCGTCGCGCTGCCCGCCTTCCTGATCGCGATCTACGGGCTCATCCTCTTCTCGGTCATCCTGCAGTGGACGCCCTCGATGGGCGCCGGAGAGCCGGGCGACCTGCTCGACCGGGCCCATCACCTCGTGCTGCCGGCCTTCGCGGTGGGGCTGGCCTGGGTCGGCTACATCGCGCGGCTGGTGCGCGTCTCCATGCTGGAGACCCTTTCGGAAAACCATGTTCAGACCTACCGCGCCTACGGCATCGGCGATCTGCGCATCGCGCTCCGCTTCGTGCTGCCCATCGCGGTGGTGCCCGTCATCTCCGTGATCGGCGTCGGCATGGGCAACGTGCTTTCGGGCGCCGTGCTGGTGGAGATCGTGTTCTCGCGCCCGGGCCTCGGCTCGCTGGCCTTCGATGCCGTCATCAGCCGCAATTTCCCGGTGCTGCTCGGCTCGGTCGTGGTCACGACGGCGCTCTATGTTGCCGCCAACTTCGCCGCCGACGCGACCATCGCGCTTCTCGATCCAAGGGTGGCGGAGGACAAGGACCGGTGAGCGCAGACACACCGACAGCCACCGGGCGCCGGTCCGTGCCGCCGCCGGGGCCGGTCGCCCTGCGGCTGCTGCTGGCAAGCCCGACCGGCCTCGGCGCGCTGCTCGTGGTGGCCGGCTTCGTGTTCGTCGCGCTCTTCGCGCCCCTCGTGGCGCCCCACGATCCGGTCGCCATTTCCCCTCGGGACAGGATGCAGGGCCCGTCGATGACGCATCTGCTGGGCACCGACCAGCTGGGGCGCGATCTTCTCAGCCGCCTGATGCACGGCACGCGAACGGCGCTGCGGGTGGCGTTCCTCGGCACGGGCGGCGCGCTGGGCGTCGGGCTGGTGCTGGGGCTGATGGCCGGGCTGGGCTCGCGCGCCGTCGACGGCGCGCTCGTGCTCGTCAACGATTCGCTCAAGTCGCTGCCGCTGATCCTCTTCGCGCTGGCCATCGTCGCGATCTACGGCCCCTCGACGACCACGCTGATCGTCATCATCACCATCTCCATGGCTCCGGGCTATTTCAGGGTGGTCCGCAACCAGGTGCTGGTGCTGCGCAACGCGGATTTCGTGATCGCGGCGCGGGCGATGGGGGCCTCGCGGCTGCGGCTGGCCGTCACCCATTTGCTGCCGAACATGATCGGACCGCTTCTCGTGCTGGTGGCGATGGACATTCCCGCCGTCATCGGTATCGAGGCCGGGCTCAGCTTTTTGGGGCAGGGGGTGCAGCCGCCGGAGCCGAGCTGGGGCAACATCCTGTCCGAGGGCTACACCTACGTGCGCCAGGCCCCCCACATCGCCTTCGCCGCCGGGCTGCCCATCGTGATCTCCACCATCGCGTTCACGTTTCTCGGCGAGGCGCTGCGCGACGCGCTCGATCCGCGCGCGGAGCGCCGGGCATGACCCGCCCGATCCTGCAGTTCGAAGGGGTGAGCATCACCTACCCGGGCGCGGCGGAAGGCGCGGCGGCGGTGCGCGGCGTGAGCCTCGAACTCGCCCCCGGGGAGACGCTCGGGCTGGTGGGCGAAAGCGGCTCGGGAAAGTCGTCCCTCGCGCTGGCCATCCAGGGCCTGCTGCCGCCCGGTGCGCGGGTGACGGGGAGGATCCTCTTCGACGGGCGCGACATCACCGCCATCGGGGCCGAGGAGCTGCGCCGCCTCAGGGGCAACGAGATCGCCACTATCTTCCAGGATCCGTTCACGGCGCTCAACCCGGTCAAGCGGATCGGCCGCCAGCTCGAGGAGTTCCAGCACTGGCGCGGCACCCCGGCGGCCGAGCGGCGGGCGCGGGCGGTGGAGATCCTGGCCAGCGTGGGCCTTTCCGATCCCGCCGACAGGATGCGCCAGTTCCCGCACCAGCTTTCGGGCGGCATCAGGCAGCGGGTCATGATTGCGGCGGCGCTGCTGGCCGAGCCGCGGCTGATGATCGCGGACGAGCCGACGACGGCGCTCGATGCCACCACCGAGGCGCAGATCTTCGAGATTCTCGCAACGGCCCGCCGCTCGCTGGGCGGGGCGATGGTGTTCATCACCCACGATATCGGTTCGGTCGCCCGCATCTGCGAGCGGGTGGCCGTGCTCTACGGGGGCGAGCTGGTGGAGAGCGGCCCGGTGAGGGACGTGCTGGAGAACCCCGCGCATCCCTACACGCAGGCGCTGCTCGAGTGCGATCCGGCCCGCATCGGCACGCCGACGCGCCACCTTCCGACGATCCCCGGCCGTGTTCCGCGGCCCGACGATCTGCCCTCCGGCTGCATCTTCGCACCGCGATGCCCGGAAGCCATCGCGCGCTGCCATTGCGAAAGGCCGCGCCCCGCGGCGCTGGGCGAGGGATGGCATGCGGCCTGCCACCTGGCGGCGCCATGAGCCCCGGCGCGCCCCTCCTCGACATCGAGAGCCTGACCGTCCGCTACCCGGCCGGCGGGCTCCTGGACCGGCTCGCCGGGCGGCCCGCCCACGTGACGATCCTCGAAGGCACGAGCCTCGCGATCGGTCGCGGGCAGACGGTGGGGCTGATCGGTGAGAGCGGCAGCGGCAAGACAACGCTCGGCCGCGCCGCCATGGGGCTTGCGCCGATCTCCGCGGGGCAGATCCGGCTCGGCGCGCTCAGCGTCGGCTCCGAGCGGTCGCCGCACTGGCCGCAGCTGCGGCGCCGCATGACCATGATGTTCCAGGATGCCGTCGCCGCGCTGAACCCGCGGATGCGCCTGTGGAAATCCGTTTCCGAGCCGCTCGCGATCCATGGCGCGACCGAGGGCCGGCGCCGCGACAAGGCGATCGCGCTGCTGGACCAGGTGGGCCTCTCCGCCGAGTTCGCCGACCGGTATCCGCACCAGATCTCCGGCGGGCAGGCGCGGCGGGCGACGGTGGCCCGCGCGCTCGCGCTCGAGCCCGAGATCGTCATCGCCGACGAGCCCACGGCGGGGCTCGACCTTTCGGTGCAGGGCGAGCTGCTGAACCTGCTCAACGATCTGCAGGAGCGGCGCGGCGTCAGCTTCCTGTTCATCACGCACAACCTCGACATCGCCCGCCACGTGACGGACCGCATCGCGATCATGTACCTCGGCCGGCTCGTCGAGACGGGGCCCTCGGCCGCGGTCTTCGCGCGCCCGTCGCATCCCTACACCCGCGCCCTGCTCGCGGCGCGCGGCGCGGAGGCGACCGGCAAGCTCATTATCGGTGACGTGCCCAGCCTGCGCGACAGGCCGGGCGGTTGCGAGTTCCACACCCGGTGCCCCCTGGCGACCGATCTCTGCCGGCGGGTCGCCCCCCCGGCGCGCGGGGTCGGGCCCGGCCACGTGGCGACCTGCCATTTCGCCGAGCCGGCGCCTGCGCCGCCGGGCCAACCGGAAAACCACTTTCTCCCAGATTCCCAAGGAAGGACAAGATCATGACACGGAATGGATTCACGAGGCGCCAGGTCGTCCAGCGCATGGGGGCGGGCGGTCTGGCCGTCGCCGTCGGCAATCTCGCCGCCACGGGCGCGACCTTCGCCCAGGAAGGGCGGGTCCTGAAGATCCGCAACGACCGCGACATCGCCCGGCTCGACCCCGCTCTGCGCGGCGGCTGGTACGAGGAAACCGTGATGTTCGCGATCTTCTCCGGCCTCGTGCGCTACAAGCCCGGCGACAGCTGGGAGTGGGAGCTCGACGCCGCGGCCTCGATCGACGCCAGCGACCCGCTCAACATCGCCTTCGAGCTGCGCCCCGGCATCATGTTCACCGGCGGCCACGGCGAGATGACCGCCGAGGATGTGAAGTTCTCCTACGAGCGGTTCCTCGACCCGGCCGTCGATGCCGTCTACGGCGCCGACTGGGCCGCGCTGGACCATGTGGAGGTCACCGGCACCCATTCCGGCATCATCCGCCTGAAATCCAATTTCGCGCCGCTCTTCACCTCGACCCTCCCACATGCCTCGGGGCTCATCGTCAGCAAGGCGGCCGTCGAAGCCTCGGGCAGCCCCACCATCGCGGCCGATCCGCTGGCGTGCTCGGGCCCGTACCAGATCGCCGAATGGCGCCCCAGAGAGATCATCCGGCTGACGCGCAACCCGGGCTGGCAGGGCCCGCAGCCCCATTTCGACGAGATCCAGATCTATCCGATCCCCGATGTGACCTCGGCCGAAACGGTCTTTGCCGCGGGCGATCTCGATGCCACGCAGGTGTCCACCAACTCGGTGCCGCTCTACGAGGGGGGCGATGCCAGCCTCACGGTCAAGCCGGCGCTGGGATACACCTGGCTCGGCATGAACGTGGAAGCCGAGAAGCTCTCCGATCAGCGCGTGCGGCGGGCTATCCAGCTCGGCGTGAACGCCGAGGAGGTCGTGCAGGCCACCTTCGGCGGTTTCGTGGAGCAGGCGCACGGCATGATCCCGCCGCCGCTCCTCGGCGCGCGCGAGCGTGATCTCTACGGCCACGACCCCGAACGCGCGCGGGCGCTGCTCCGGGAGGCCGGCGCCGAGAACCTCTCGGTAACGCTGCGGCTCAAGACCGATCCGGACCTGCTGATCGTCGGCCAGGTGCTCCAGTCGCAGCTCGCGCAGATCGGCGTGAACCTGCAGATCCGCACGATGGACGTCGCGGCGCTCGTGGCCATGGCCCAGGACGACGCGGACCACACCAACCTCGAGCTCTTCATCGAGCCGTTCACCACGGCGCCCGATCCGAGCTGGGTCACCGAGTGGTTCACCTGCGGGCAGGTCGGCGACTGGAACTGGCAGCGCACCTGTTCGGAGGAGTGGGACGCGCTGAACGCCGCAGCCCTCGCCGAGACCGATCCCGAGACCCGAGGGCAGATGTACCGCGACCTGCAGGACCGGCTGGAAGAGACGGGGGCCTACGTCTTTCTCTACCACGGCGTGAATGCCTGGGTGTCGCGCCCGGGGATCGTGCCGGCCTACAGCGCCGACGGCCAGTGGGCCTTCCTGCGCGATTTCGCGGCCGGCTGACGACAGGCGAACCGTGGCCCCGGAGGGCGCGCCGCCGCGCGCTCTCCGGGGCCGTCCCGCCCGCCCGGGCACCGGGCGGGCCGATCCGCTTTCCCGCCGCCTTCGGCGGTGCGTTTCCCGCTCAGGAGGGGCCTCGGCAACGATGCAGCAGTATTTCGTCCGGTCCACGCGCGACGTACCCGCGCGGTTCGAACAGATCGTCATCCCCCTGTCGGACGGCACGCGGCTTGCCGCGCGGCTCTGGCTTCCGGAGGAGAGGGGCGGGAAGCCGGTTCCCGTTGTTCTGGAGTCGATCCCCTACCGCCAGTCCGACGGCACCGCGATCGGCGACAGCATGGTCCACGGCTACTTCGCCGAGAACGGGATCGCCGGGTGCCGGCTCGATCTGCGCGGCTCGGGCAATTCGGAGGGCACGCTGGGCGACGAATACCTCCGCCAGGAGCAGGACGACGTGCTGGAGGTCATCGCCTGGCTGGCCCGGCAGGAGTGGTGCAACGGCAATGTCGGCATGATCGGCATTTCCTGGGGCGGCTTCGCGGGGCTCCAGCTCGCCGCCCGCCGCCCGCCGGCGCTCAAGGCGATCATCACCGCCTGTTCCACCGACGACCGCTACTCCGACGATGTCCACTTCATGGGCGGCGCGCTGCTGAACGACGGGATCCAGTGGGGCCACGGGCTCTTCTCCCAGCTTGGCCGGCCGCCCGACCCCGCCCATACCGGCGACGGCTGGCGCGCGCTCTGGCAGGACCGGCTCGCGGCGCTGGAGCCGCCCCTCGCGGGCTGGTTGCGCCACATGGAGCGCGACGCGTTCTGGCGGCACGGATCGGTCTGCGAGGATTACGCGGCCATCGACTGCGCCGTCTGGGCCGTGGGCGGCTGGGTGGACGGCTACAGCGACGCGATCCTGCGGCTGATGCAGCACCTCGATGTGCCCCGAAAGGCGCTGATCGGCCCGTGGACGCACATGTATCCCACATGGGGCCAGCCGGGCCCGCGGATTGGTTTCCTGCAGGAGTGCGTGCGCTGGTGGCGCCACTGGCTCCTGGGCGAGGAGACCGGGATCATGGACGAGCCGCGGCTGCGCCTCTGGCTCGGCCGCGACCCGAAGCCGGATGCCTCCGACCCCGGCATCGCGGGGGGCTGGATCGGGCTCGATGCCTGGCCGCCCGAGGCAGCCTGCACCACCCTGCACGCCGAGGGCCGAAGCCTCTCGCCCGCCCGCACGGACGCCTCCGGGGTCGTCCGGCTGGCCAGCCCGCCGGGCGTGGGCGCGGCGGCCGGCGAATGGTGCCCGCTCGATTCCGGCGGCTCCGGCCCCGAGTTCGCTCTCGACGCGCGCACCGACGATGCGCTTTCGCTCTGTTTCGATACGCCCCCCCTGGCGGAGCCGCTGCATCTCGTCGGCGCGCCCGTTCTGTCGCTGAAGCTCACCAGCGCAACGCCAAGGGCGCTGCTCGCCGTCCGCCTCAACGAGGTCGCCCCCGGCGGCAGCTCGGCGCGGGTCACCTTCGGGCTCTGCCGCCTGCGGCGGCCGGCCTCGGCGGGCCCGGGCGATCCCTTCGAGGTCTCGATTCCGCTCAAGGGCATCGCCCACGCTTTCGGAAGCGGCAGATCCCTCCGGCTGGCGCTCTCCACGAGTTACTGGCCGATGGCATGGCCCGAGGCGGAGGCGACCGAGCTCGGCATCGAGGTGTCGAGCCTGCGCCTCTCGCTGCCCGGGCTGCCCGCCCACGCGCACACCGAGCTTCCGGGTTTCGGCCCCGCCATCCATGCCTGCCCGATCCCCGCCACGGTGGAGACGCAGCGGGGCGTCGCGCGCCGCCAGCGCTGGGATCTCGGCAGCGGCGAGGTGGTGATGGAGGTGGACAACGGGGCCTCCGTCACCGAGATCGACGGGCTGCGCTTCGGCCTCGACGCGACGGAAACCTATGCCGTGGGCGGGCGCCCCGGTGGCGCGGCGCGGGCCGATCTGCGCACCGTCCAGACCTACGCGCGCCCCGGCTGGAACGTGCGGCTCGAGAGCAGCACGGGCCTTGCCTGGAAAGACGGCGCGCTTTGCCTCGAGGCGCGTTACGAGGCCTACGAGGGCGAGCGGCAGGTGTTCGCGCGCTCCTGGCAGGAAAGCTTCGAGTATTGACCGGCGCAGGAGCAGACGGCGCGGGGCGCGCGCCGGAGCGCCTTCCCGTTCCGGCACGCACGGCGCGCCTCGTGGAGCTTTCGGCGGGCGATGTCGTGGACGTGGTCAACCTTCACGGCGGGCAGGTGGTGGATACCTGGGCCTTTCTCGCCGGGGATCCGGCCGAGTACATGTCCATGGAGCACAGCCGGATCGTTCACTACCGGCTCGGTTTCCGGCCCGGCGACACGCTCTGCACGCAAAGCTGGCGCCCGATCCTGCATTTCCTCGAAGACACCTCTCCGGGCGTGCACGACACGCTCTGCCCGGCGTGCTGCGCGCCGAGCTACCGCATCTTCTACGGCCACGAGGGCTACCATGAGAACTGCTCCGACAATCTCGCAGCCCTCTTCGCCGCGCGCGGGCTGGATCTGCCGCGCGTGCCGACACCGTGGAACCTCTTCATGGAAACGGTGGTGTTGCCCGACATGACGCTGCAGGACAACCCGAGCCGGACGCCGCCGGGCGCCCATGTGCGCCTGCGCGCCGAAGCCGGTTGCCTCTTCGCGGTGTCGGCCTGCCCCCAGGATCTCATCGTCATCAACGGCAGCGACGGCGTTCCCCGCGACATCGAACTGCGCGTGCATCGCCGCGGCGGCGCACAGTCCGCCGGCTGACCCGCCCGGGCGCGGGGGGGGCGGCGCGCGCCCTCGAACCCCCACGTCCGTTCCAGCCGGACCCGCCCGGTCACGCGCGCCCGCCCGGGGCGGCCTGCGGCGGGGGCTGCGCCGGCAGCTAGGCGATGCGCGCGGCGAGACGGAGCGCGCCGTCGCCGTCGATGATGAGCCCGCGCACGAAACGGCCCCGCAGGATTGCCTCCGTCGCCGCGACCTTCTGCAGCCCGCCCGAGAGCAGCACGGTGCGCATCTTGGCGAGGTCCTCGACCCCGGTTCCGATCGTCCGGTGCTTCAGGTTGTGCTCCACCGGCCTGCCGTCCCGGTCGAAGAAGAGCCCGTTGGTGTCGCCCACCGCGCCGGCGTTGCGAAGCTCCTGCAGTTCCTCGCGCGAGATCATGCCCTGCTGGCGCAGCAGCGAGGATTCGGTCAGTTCGCCCACCGAAAGCAGGGCCACATCGGCGCGCTTGGCGAGGTCCATCGGCCGCGCGACGGCGCGCTGGGCCATCAGCACGTTGCGGTCGTCGGGGGTGTCGGCGATGAAGGGCACCGGCAGGAAATACCCCTCGCCGCCGGTCGCCTGGGCCAGCGCCTGGACAACCTCGAACGGGTTGAACGCCGAGTTCGCCGTCAGGCTGCCCATGAGGCTGATGAAACGGGCCTCGGGCGCGTTCGTGCCCGACATCTGGCGGCTCAGATGCGCCAGGGTGCGGCCCCAGCCGGCGCCCACGATGGCGCGGGGATGATCGGCCAGGAAGCCGCGCAGGTAGAGCGCGCCGGCAGTGCCCGCGGCCTTCAGCGGCAGCGCGGCAAGGGCGTTGTTCTGCGAGGTCTGGCTCTCGTCGAGCCCGAGGGCAGGGGTCGTGATGCAGAAGTCGAGCCCGAATTCCCGCTGGATCGCCTCCTCGGCGTGCAGCAGGCCGAGATCCCTGTCGTTGATGATGATCGAGACGATTCCCGCATCCCGCGCCTGGCCCAGAAGCTTGTTCACCCGCGCGCGGGTAAGGCCCATGCGCCGGGAGGTGGCCTCCTGGTTGAGCCCGGCGACGTAGTAGAACCACGCCGCGCGGGTCATCAGCTGTCTTTCCGACAAGTCGTTCATTTCACCTGTCTATCTGGCGCCATCCGCGTTGGCAAACAGTTGTGCGTGACAATTGTAATTGTCGTTGACAATTGATCTTGCTGGCGGCACGCTTGCGGCCGGAACCCTCGGTGAACACGGGGGTCCATGCTCTGGTTCATGGGAGGAGACGAATATGAAGAAGCACACCCTCGCAGCCGCCGTCGCGGTTGCCGGAATGGGCCTTGCGGCGCCCGCCCTGGCGCTCGACATCGCCTGGGTTCATTCCACCGCCGCGGCGCAGTCCGAGCAGCGCGTGAAGGCCGGGTTCGAGGCCTGGCTGGCCGAGTCCGGTTCGGACTGGAACGTCAGCTACCTCGATTCCAACGGTTCGGGCGAAGCCATCGCCTCGAACATCCAGGATGCGGCGGCGCGCGGCGTGGATGCCATCATCGTCACGATGGCCGATCTGCGGGCATCGACCGCCGCCATTGCCGAGGCGGCCGCGGCCGGCATTCCGATCTTCTCGGTCGATTCGGGCTACGTCGACGGCGCCGTCGTCGACATCACGACGAACAACTGGGCCATGTCGGCCAGCGTCTCGCCCTACCTGCTCGACCAGATGGGCGCGGAAGGCAACATCATCTTCCTGCGCATGGCCTCCCACCACGGCACGCGCAAGCGCAGCGACGTGATGGAGGACGTCCTGCGCGAGTACAGCGACGTCAACGTCCTCGCCGAGCATGACATCGACATCTCGGCCTTCTTCGAAGACACCACGAACGTGATGCAGGATTACGTGGCCCGCTTCGGCCCGGATATCGACGCCGTCTGGGCGCCGTGGGACGAGCCGGCACAAGCCGCCATCAACGTGATGACCGCCGCCGGCCTCTCCGACGTGAAGGTGATCGGCATCGACGGCCATCCGCAGGCCGTGGCCGAGGTCTGCAAGCCCGACTCGATGATGATCGCCACCGTCTCCCAGCCCTTCGAGGGCATGGGCCAGCAGGTGGGCGACTGGATCACCGCCATCGTGGTGGACGGCACGCCCGCCGAAGACGTGATCCCCTCGCGGACGGTCTACATGGACGCCCCGCTGGTCACCAAGAGCAACTGCCAGGACTTCCTCTAGGTCGTCCCCTTCCGGGCGGCGGGTGCGCCGCCGCCCGGCCCGGCTCTCATCTCGCGAAACACCGGAGCAGGTCTCGATGAGTTTCGAGCTCAGGGATATCGTCATGGAATTTCCCGGGACGCGCGCCCTCGACGGCGTGTCCTGCGAGATCCGGCTCGACGAGGTGCACGGGCTGATCGGCGAGAACGGCGCCGGCAAGTCCACGCTCATGAGCATCCTCGCCGGCATCCAGGCGCCGACCTCGGGCACGCTCGCCCTCGATGGCCGGCCCATCGTGCTCAATTCCTCGATCGACGCGCTGTCGCAGGGCATCGCGCTCGTCACCCAGGAGGGCAGCCTCGTGCCGCCGCTCTCGGGCGCCGAAAACATCCTGCTCGGCGAGGAGCCGCGGGTTGCGGGCTTCCTGCGGCGCGGCGCGCTGATCGCCCGCGCACAGGCGCTGATGGACGAATGGTTCCCCGACGCGGGGATCGATCTCGCGGAGCCGGTCCAGTCGCTCGACATGGCCGACAGGAAGGTCATCGAGATCGTGCGCGCCCTGCGTCGCGACGTGCGCCTCGTGATCCTCGACGAGCCCACGGCAACGCTCCAGTCGCGCGAGAAGGAACAGCTCTGGAAGATCATCCGCCGCCTGCCCGAACGCGGGGTCGGGGTGGTGCTGATCAGCCATTTTCTCACCGAGGTCAAAGCCTTGTCCGACAGGATTACGGTGCTGCGGGATGGCCGCAAGGTGGCCACCGAACTTGCCGGAAGGCTCGATGTGGAAGACATGGTCACGCTCATGCTGGAGCGCGGGATGAAGGGCCGCGCCGCCGCCCGGGCGCGGCCGCCCGCCGAGGGCGCGCCGGTCCTGTCGGTGTCCGACTGGCGGGTGGGCGCGGTGCAGGTGCCCGCGTTCACGTTGCGCCCCGGCGAGGTCGTGGGCCTCATCGGGCTCACAGGCGCGGGGCATTTCGGCTTCGCCCGCTCGCTCTTCAGCGGTGCCGGCTATCTCTCCGGCGAGATGCGCCTTGGCGGCGCGCGCGTCGAGGCGCCCTCGCCCCGGCGCATGCAGCGGCTCGGCGTCGGCCTCGTGCCCGACCACCGGATGGAGAACGCGCTGATGCCCGAAGGCACGATCCGCGAGAATCTATCGGTCGTGCACCCCGAGGCCGGCACGCGCGGCGGCCTGCTCAGCCCGGCGCGGGAGGCGGCCGAGTCCGGCCGGGTCATGGACGAGCTGCAGGTCCGCGCGAGCGGCTCCGCGCAGGTGGTCAAGACCCTTTCGGGCGGCAACAAGCAGAAGGTCAGCCTCGGCAAGTGGCTCTACGGCGCCGCCGAGAAATACCGGGTGATGATCTTCATCGAGCCCACCGAGGGCGTGGACATCGGCGCCAAGCAGGAGATCTACGGTCACATCCGCCGCCTTGCGGAAGGCGGCGTGGCCGTCCTCGTCGCATCCTCCGACCTGCTGGAGGTGGAGCAGATCGCACACCGGGTGGTGCCCTTCGCAGGCGGCCGGCCCGGCCCGGAGATCCGGGCAGAAGAGTATTCAGAGGCGCGGTTCATCGCCGCCATGGCGGGAGGAGAACAATGAACACCGAGTCCGTCGCCAAAGCCGGCGCCGCGCGCCAGGACGGCGCGAAACCCCGCAGCGACTGGTGGCTGCGCTACTCCACGCTGATCGTTCTGGTGCTCATGTTCGTGGGCTTCTCGCTGTTCGTCGACAGGTTCTTCACGGTCTTCAACCTTTCCAACATCCTGCAGCAGATCTCGATCCTCGGGATCGTCGGGGCCGGGCTGACCTTCGGCTTCGCCGCCCGCGAAATCGATCTCTCGGTGGGCTTCACCGTCGGCCTTGCCGGCATCCTGACGCCGCTGATGCTGGTGAACGATTACAGCCTCCTCGCGGCCTTCTCGGCGGCCCTCGGGGCGGGGCTTCTCGTGGGGCTGGTCAACGGCGTTCTCGTCACGAAGGTGGGCATCCCGTCGCTGATCGCCACCCTCGCCACCGGGTCCATCCTCTTCGGGATCAACTTCCTGATCACGGGGGGGCGGGCGATCTACGGCGGCCTTCCGGAGGCCTACACATGGCTCGGGCAGGGGCGCGTCTGGCAGCTTCCGGTGCTGGCCTTCTTCATGCTCGGGGCCGTGGCCATCGCGTGGCTTGCGATGGAGCGCACCGTCTTCGGGCGCTATATCTACGCCGTGGGCGGCAACCAGAAGGCCGCCGAACTTTCGGGCATCCGGGTGGATTTCTACCGCATAGCCGCGCTCGTGCTCGTCGCCGTCTTCGCCTCGGTGGCCGGGCTCCTGCTGGCCGCCCGGCTCGGCTCGGGGCAGCCCAACGTGGGCGAGCGGTTCCTGCTCGACGGTCTGGCCACCGTGTTCATCGGCATGACGATGTTCCGCCCCGGCACCGCGACGATCATCGGGACCTTCTGCGGCGCGCTCTTCATCGGGGTGATCAACAACGGCCTCAACCTGATGGGGATGGATACCTTCATCCAGAACATCGTGAAGGGCGCGATCATCCTCGTTGCCGTGGCGGTCGTCTCCCGCACCACGAAACTGAACATCCTTTGAGGAGAGCGAACATGACTCGCGTGGCCGATATGGCGGCGTCGCAGAAATCCAACTCGGGCCTTCTGCAGCGCTACACCCAGATGCGGCGCATCAGGACCTTCGAGGATCGCGTCGGCGAGCTCTACCTGCGCGGCGCCAGCGCCGGCTCGATGCTTCACCTCTCGATCGGAGAGGAGAGCGCGGCCGTTGGGGTGAGCGCCGCGATGCGTGACGGCGACACGTTCACCACCCACCACCGCGGGCACGGCATCTTCCTTGCGCGCGGCGCCGATCCCAACCGGATGATGGCGGAGATCGGCGGCAAGGAAACGGGCTACTGCCGCGGCAAGGGCGGCTCCATGCACATCGCCGACATGGGCCTTGGCCATCTCGGCGCGAACGCCATCGTCGGCGGAGGCATCCCGGCGGTGGTCGGCGCGGCGATGGTCGCCAAGCGGCGCGGCACGGGGGCGGTCTCCATCGCCTTCTTCGGCGACGGCGCGATGCAGCAGGGCATCCTCTACGAGAGCATGAACATGGCCGCGCTGTGGGATCTGCCGGCGGTGTTCGTGTGCATCAACAATCAGTGGGGCATGGGAACCCGGATCGACCAGGCGACGAAGTCCACCCGGCTGCACGAACGCGCGCGTGCCTTCGGGCTCGATGCCGAAACGGTGGACGGGCTCGACGTGCTCGATGTCGCGGAGGCCGCCGGCCGGATCGTCGACGGCGCCCGCACCGGCACGCCGGGCTTTCTCGCGGTGGATTGCTACCGCTTCTTCGGGCACGGCCGGAAGGACAAGAGCCCCTATCGCAGCGAAGACGAGGAGGCCGAGGGCCGCGCCCGCGACCCGGTGGAGCACGCGCGCCGCAGACTCGCCGAGAGCGGCGTGTCGGGCGAGGATCTCGACGCGATCGATGCGCGCATCGCCGCCGAGATGGACGCCACCATCGATTTCACCGTCGAGTCCGGCGAGCCCGCGCTCGACACCATGTTCCGCGACGTCTTCGCGCCCGGCCAGCCCGAGCCCGAGCCCGTGAGGCGCCGCATCGACCGCGTGCTGGCAAGGGAATGAGAGCGATGCCCAGACTGGCCTACCGCGACGCGCTCAGGCAGGCGCTGACTGACGCCATGCGCGAAGATCCCGACATCTTCGTCATCGGCGAGGAGGTGGGGCGCTACGGCGGCGCCTACGGCGTCACCAAGGGAATGATCGACGAGTTCGGCCCCGAGCGGCTGGTGGATACGCCGATCTCCGAGCCCGCGATCATCGGCACCGCCGTGGGCGCGGCCATGGCGGGGATGCGCCCCGTGGCCGAGCTGATGTACGTGGATTTCATCGGCATGACGATGGATCAGCTGTGCAACCAGGCCGCCAAGATCCGCTACATGTTCGGCGGGCAGATCGGCGTGCCCATGGTACTGCGCACCCAGGGCGGCACCGGGCGCTCCGCCGGCGCTCAGCACAGCCAGTCGCTCGAGGCCTACGTGATGCACACCCCCGGGCTGCGGCTCGCCATGCCCGGCACGGTCTACGATGCCTACCACCTGTTGCGGCAGGCGCTCGTGCAGCCCGATCCGGTGGTCTTCATCGAGCACAAGAGCCTCTACGCGCTGGCCGAGGAGGTGGACCTTTCGGTGCCGCCGCCCGCCTGGGGCGAGGCGGTGGTGCGCCGGCGCGGCTCCGATCTCGTGATCGTCACCTATTCCCGGCAGGTCCACCACGTGCTCGAGGCCGCCGAAGAGCTCTCCCGCTCGGGCATCGAGGTCACCGTGATCGATCTGCGGACGCTCAACCCGCTGGATTTCGACACCGTCCGCGCCGAGGTCGAGAAGGTCGGCAAGGCGATGGTGGTCTCCGAGGGCGCGATGACGGCCGGCGTCGCCGCCGAGCTCGCGGCCCGGATCGGCGAGGAATGCTTCGACTATCTCGAGGATCCCGTGGTGCGGGTCGCGGGCGAGGACATCCCGATCTCGGTGTCGGTCGAGCTGGAGAAGAACTCGGTGCCCGGCGCCGAGCTCGTGCGCGACACCGCGCGCAGGATGGTGGCATGACCATCGGCATCCTCAAGATGCCCCGCATGGGCGAGACCATGGAGGAGGGCAGGCTGGTGGACTGGCTCGTCCAGCCGGGGCAGGCGTTCCGGCGCGGGCAGGAGATCCTGGAGGTGGAAACCGACAAGACCATCGTCGAGTTTCCCGCCCTCGGCGACGGCACCGTCGTGGAGACCCTCGTCGAGACGGGCCATACCGTTTCGGTCGGCACCCCGATCGCGCGGATCGACGTGGGCGACGGCCCGGACTGGACGGCCGATGCCGCGCCCGCGGACGCCGCGGAGGCTCAGGACGCCCCGGAGGAGGCCGCCGCCGAAGCGGCCGGGCCGCGCGCCGCCGAAGCCGCTGGCGAGCCGGCGCCGGGCGGCGCCGCGGCCGCG
>CAYXOX010000007.1:33938-51575 GCA_964466745.1 uncultured Rhodobacterales bacterium | reverse complement strand
TTGGAGCTCGACGGGCAGCGTGTCGCCGGCGAGAGCAAGACCTTCCGCACCCCGGCCTGGGGCGGGCCGGCGCGCAGGATCGAGGTTCCGCGCGCCGGCCCTTTGGGTGCGGCGTGGCGATCAGATGAGCACGAGCCCGTCGATGACGTCCGCGAAGAGAGCGTTGGCTTCCTCGGCACCGCGCGACTCGAAGACGAGCAGGGAGCCGCCGAGATCAACGGTCACGTCGCCGTCCTCGGTGATGGCGACGTTCGCCTTGATCCAGTCCCGGGCATCCTTGGGCTTGCTCGCAAGACCGAGCACGCGCAGATCGACTTCGTCCCGCTCGTTCGCGGAATGGACGAAGTCGGTGATGACGTCGGTGCTGCCGTCGATCGCGTCGTTGCCCTGCCCGCCCGACAGGATCTCCGGGCGATACGTTCCCGACAGGTTGTCGGCTTCGGACGTGCCCGTGGCGGGCGTCATGATTGCTGTGTTACTCATTGTTTTCATGATTTTTCAGGGGGATTCCGCGCATCGTCTACCAACCGATTCCGCACAGGTTTCCGGGCTGGTCGGACCGCGATCTCCACAGGCGTGCCACGTCGACGACCGGCTTTTCGGTCGATGCCGCAAGGGCGCGGTACTCGGGGTGCGCGTGGGTGACGATCACCGCATCGGCCTGGGCGACGGCCTGGGCGCCATCGGCGACCAGCATCCCGCGCAGACCGCTGGCGAGTTGGCCAAGCCCCCGCGAGGCATGGGCGACATAGGCCAGTTGCGCCTCGATCCGGGTGCCAGCCGTGATCGCGGGATCATGGGCCGCGATCTCGACCCCCCGCTCGATCAGCTCGGCCATGACCTCGAGGATCGGGCTTTCGCGCAGATCGTCTGTGCCGGGCTTGAAGGCCAGCCCCAGCACCGCGACACGCCGTGCGCCGGTCGCAAGGACGAGCCGCGCCGCCTCGGCGATCTGTGCCGCGTTCGAACGCTCCAGAGCACCGATCAGCGGCAACTCCACGCCCAGCTGCCCGGCGATATGGGTGACGGCCCGCACCTCCTTGGGCAGGCATGAGCCGCCGTAGGCGAAGCCGGGCCTGAGATAGTAGGGCGAGAGGTTGAGCTTGGTGTCGCGCACGAAGATGTCCATCACCTCGTGGCTGTCGACACCCAGCGGCTTGCACAGCCGGCCCACCTCGTTGGCGAAGGTCACCTTCGTCGCGTGCCAGACGTTGTCGACGTATTTGACCATCTCGGCCACCTCGATGGAGGTGACGACCGGATCGGGGTCGACATCGGCATAGAGCAAGCGCATCAGATCCGCGGTGGCCTCGTCGGTTGCGCCGATCACCGTCTTCGGCGGGTTGTGGAAATCCTCGACAGCCACGCCCTCGCGCAGGAACTCGGGGTTGAAACAGACGCCGAAATCGGTGCCGGCCTTCAGCCCGGAGGCCGTCTCGATCTCGGGCACCATGACGTCCAGCGTCGTTCCCGGCGGGATCGAGCAACGCATGACGACGACATGGAAGGCGCCCTTGCGGGCCAGCCCCTCGCCGATGGAGCGCGCGGCCGCGCGGATGTAGCGGTCGTCGCAGCCGCCGTCCTCGGCGGTGGGGGTGCCGACCGAAACGAAGGTGATGTCGGTTTCCGCCACCGCCGCGGCGAGATCCCCGGTCGCCCCGATCAGCCCCTGGGCGACGCCTTCCGCAAGCAGCCGGTCCAGATCCTTCTCGTGGATCGGCGCGCGCCCCGCGGCGATGGCCTCGACCTTCACCGGGTCGAGATCCACCCCGATCACCCGGTGACCCAACCCGGCGAGACAGGCGGTGGAAACCGCCCCGACATAGCCGAGCCCCACGATCGAAACGGAGGGCCGCGCGACGACGCGCGATTGCGGTTGAAAGGCGTGGGTTCCAGTCTGGTGCAGCATGGCAGGATCTCCGAATTTCGTTGGAGACCTTGTGCCAGAGCCCCCGCCCGGCTGCGTGCGCGCGGCGGGATGGGCCGCCGGGGCAACCGGCTTGGCGGGACCGGCAAGCGGTCAGGTGCGCGCTCCGATCGGGGGGTGGCGCTGTCCGAAGGGATAGCCCAGCTCGCCCGTCACGCCGCTGGCACCGAGGCGCGGGGCATGCACATGAAGAGGGCCGCACGAGATGGAGGGCCATGCCGCACCGGCGCCGGGCCAGGACCCCGACGACTCGCCTGGAGCTGCGGTGTCGCGCCCTGCGGCACCGGCAGCCGGCCGGGCAACCCCGGCAGCGCGCAGCGGCACCCTGACCCGGCGGGCAGACGGCACGGGCACGGGGCTCGGGCTGAAAGGCATACGCGCGTGCAAACACGGGGTTCGGAGCGCGCCGGCCAACGTCGCGCCCGCGTCCGGAAGGTGACGGTGTTCGCGGAAGGCCGTGCAATCGCTTGCGGCGTGCCAGGATAAACGCTCTATGCCTCGACGAACTCAGCACGCCGGGAGACGCGAAAGGAAATGAGCACAGTTGTTCTTGCCGCGATATCGGCGCTCCTGATCGCCGGAACCGTCCTCGTGCACTACGAGGCGCTGCGCCTCACGGGCCGGTTGCTGCCTCGCCTGCCGATCCGCCCGAGGCAACGCGTACTCGTCGTCATCGCGGCGTGTTTCGCGGCGCATTTCGTCGAGATCGTTCTTTACGCGCTTGTCTTCGCGGCCCTGCACGATCGCGCCGGGTTCGGGAGGATCGACGGTGAGTTCGCGGCGACGGCACTCGATTTCTTTTACTTTTCCATCACCAGCTACACCACGCTGGGGGTAGGAGATGTCTACGCCGAAGGCCCGATCCGTATCCTTTCCGGCGTGGAGGCCCTGAACGGCTTTCTGCTGATCACCTGGTCGGCCTCCTTCACCTACCTGATGATGCAGCGCTACTGGCACCCCGAACGCGGAGATTAGGGAGAAGGTCGCCTGCCGCGCCGCGGCCTTCCGCCGCGCGATGGCCAGCCGGCCGTCGCGGTGCCATCCGCGCGCAGCCGCCCTGCCCCTGCCGGCTGAACCGCTTGCCGGCAGCGCGGATCGCGGCCGGGCATCCGTCGGCAAGCACCGCGTCCGATCCGCCCGGCCGGGCCCTCAGAACAGCCCGGCGTCCCGGGCGATGAGGGCCGCCTGCGTCCGGTTGTGGGCGCCGATCTTGCGGTAGAGCGTCTTCATGTGGAGCTTCACGGTCGGCTCCTGGATCCCAAGCTCCCGCGCGATTTCCTTGTTCGAGAGACCCTCGCAGAGCTTTTCGAGCATCTGCAGCTCCCGCGGCGTCAGCTTCTCTGCAAGAGGGTTCAGCACCTCCGTCTCAGGTGCGGCGGTCATGAAATCGATCGGCGCGTATTGTTCGCCCATCGCCATGAAGCGCACCGCGTTGACGAGCGACTTGGCAGGCAGCGTCTTGGGCAGAAAGCCGGCCGCTCCCATCTCCAGCGCCTCTTCGGCCACCTCTCGGGGCGCGATGCCCGACATCACGGCGACGCGCGCGCCCCTGCCCGCCTCGAGCGCCCGGGCGAGCCCTTCGAGGCCGTTCATGCCGGGCATGCCGAAATCGAGCAGGACGAGGTCGAACGGCTCGCTCGTCTCCACCAGCTTCAGGGCGGCGTCGAGATCCTGCGCCGGGATGACCTCGATCTTCTCCTGCCGGAACCAGAGCGAAAGGGTATCGCGCAGAAGTTCGTGGTCATCGGCAATAAGAATCCGCAAGGTTCATCCCCCTCGTTGCGCTGCGCGGATAATGGCAGCCTCGGCCGCCGCGACCAGCGCTCCCTTGTCCACGGGCTTGCCGAGCACGGCATCGAACATGGCGGTATCTCGTCCGGCCATCCCGGCCAGCGCCGTGACCAGCACCACCGGCAGCCCGGGGGCACGGGCGCGCGCGGCCTGGGCAAGTTCGGTGCCGGTCGTTCCGGGCATGTCGTAATCGGTTATCAAGAGATCCCAACCTTCCGGGTCGTCATCAAGGGCCTCGATCGCGTCCGAAGGCATGGAAGATGGTGCGACCTCGGCCCCCACCGACTCAAGGAACGCGGTCAGGATGACAAGCACGTCCTCCTGATCGTCCACGAGCAGCACGGTGCGCCCGTCCAGCCGCCCGGTCAACTCTTCCGTGATCGCGTCGGCACGCGCCTGCGCCGGCGACTCGGGCCAGAGTATGGTGAAGGTACTGCCTTCTCCGGGGGTGGTGACAAGCTTCAGCGCGCCGCCGACGCGGGAGATCACGGACGACACGATCGTGAGCCCGAGACCGCTGCCCTGCGTGCCCTTCGTCGTCTCGTAGGGCCTGAACGCCCGCGAGACCTGCTCGGGGGTCATTCCGGGGCCGGTGTCGGCCACGGTGATCGCGCAATAGCGGCGCGCGGGGTCCGGCGCACCGACGGCGAAGGGCCCTGCCAGCGCATCCTCATCGGGCTGCCCGAGGGAAATGGTGATGACCCCTGGCCCGCCCTCCAGCGCGTCGCGGGCGTTGATCGCGAGGTTCAGCACGGTTTGCAGAACATCCGTCGGGTCAGCCACGACCTCCACCGGAGCATCGGGCAGGTGCATCTCGAGGCGCGTAGGCGCGCGCAGGCCGGCGCGGACGAGATCCCCCGCCTCCCGCAGCTGGGCGCGCAGATCGAGCCGCTTCGGCTCCTCCTCTCGCCGCCCGAGGGACAGCAACCGCTTCACCAGCCCGGCGGCCTGGCCCGTCGCCGACTGGATGCGCTGCGCCCCGATGGCGGCGATGCTGCCCTCCGGGCTCGCTTCGCCGATCAGCAACGCTCCACCCGATATCGTTGCCAGCAAGTTGTTGAAATCATGGGCCAGCCCGGCCGCCATCTGCCCCACGATCTCGCGGCGCTGGGCCAGCTGCAGCTCCTCGCGGAGCCTGTCCCGCTCGGCGCTTTCTCGGCGCCGGTGCTGCATGTCGCGCACGATCCACAGAACGCCGCCGTCTTCCTTGAGCGTCAGCGAGACCTCCTGGTCGACGGGGCTTCCATCCCGTGCCCTGCCCATGATCTCGCCCGACCAGCGGCCGTCGAACACCAGCTCGGGCATCGCGTGGGCATCGAGCCACGCGGCCGCGCCGGGCTCGTAGAGCATCGACCACGGCTTGCCGACGACCTGCGCCTCCGACTCGTAGCCGAACAGATCGAGATGCGCCCTGTTCATGTAGAGAAAGCACCCGTCTGCGTCCGTTATGGCGATCCCGTCCTGGCTTGCCTCCATCGCCGCCGCGCGATCGGCCCGGGCGCGCTGCTCGGCCTGCTTCAGGGCGGTGATGTCGACACGCAGACCGACGCGGCCTCCATCCGGCGTCGCCTTCTCGAAGATGCGCAGCCAGCGGCCGTCTGAAAGACTCTGCTCCACCTCGCTGTCGGTTGCGAGGTGGCGTTCCAGCCGTTCGGCAAGCCACTCCTCCTCCCGGCCGACTGCGTCGGCGTACTCACCATGGGCGAGGCCGTAGCGCAGGATCTCCTCGAAGCTGGCGCCGGGAACGATCGCGGCTGCCGAGCGGGGATAAATCTCCCGGTAGCGTTCGTTGCAGATCACGAGCCGGTCGTCGGCATCGTAGAGCACGAACCCATCCTCCAGCGCTTCCACCGCAGCCTCGAGCGTGGCCTGCGCATGCGCCGCATCCTCTGCCGCGATCCGCAGCGCGTCGGCCCTTTCGCGGCTCTCGGTCACGTCGGTCTGTACCGCGACGAACCCCTCGAGCCGGCCCGACGCATCGCGTAGGGGCTGGATGTCGAGATCGACCCAGTAGAGCCGACCGTCACGGGCCCGGTTGAGGATCTCCGCCTGCACGGGCTCGGCCCGTTCCAGCGCCGCGCGGACCACGTCGACGATAGCTCGGTCGGTCTCGGAGCCATGCAGGACACTGCCCGCATCCTCACCCCTGATCTCGTCCAGCCGCCATCCGGTGGTGCGTTCGAACGCCTCGTTGACCCAGGTGATGCGCCGCTCGGCATCCGTCATCACCACGAGGTTCGAAGTCCGTCGCGCGATCTCCGACAGCCGTTCGATCGCCACGGTCTGCTCGCGACGGGCAAGAAGCGCGGCGATGACCTTCGCCACGGAACGGATCAGGTGGATTTCGCCGGGAAGGAACGTGCGCTTGGCGCGCACCGCGTCGTAGCCGACGAAGCCGCGGAACTCGCCGTCCTGCGCCATCGGGACGGCCAGAAGCGAAAGGATGTCTTGGGATTCGAGAATGTCCTTCTCGGGCGTATCGTCGGGCAGCGCGCCCACGTCGGGGATCAGCACGTCCTGGCCGGCATCGAAAGCCTCGCGCCAATGGGCAATCATCTCGGCAGGCAGACCCTGGAGTTCCTCGCGCATGGCGGCGATTCCCGAGGCGCACCATTCATGGGTATTGTCGATCAGCCCGGCATCCTCGCGCAGGCGGAAAACGTAGACACGGTCCATGCCGGTGGCCTCGCCCAGCCCCGCCAGCGCCCGTTCGATCGCCGGGTCGATCCCGTCCAGCGGAGCGCCGAGCAGATCGTCCAGAATGCCGACGACGGTGCCCTGCAGATCTGTAAGGCGCGCGAACGCCCGGTGGACCGCCTCGAGCGGTGCGTCGAGAACGCCGCCCTCGCTCTCGATCGGCCGCCCCTCGACCAGCGAAACGAGCAGCGCGTTGCGGCGCGCCTCGCGCAGCGCCGTCAGGGATTGCGCGGCCAGCCCGGCGACGCGCTCCAGAAGCCGCAGATCCTTGGCCGAGAAGCGCCCGGGTTCGAGGCAGCCAAGCAGCAGCGCCCCGGATGCCTCGTCCGACATCCCCAGGGGAGCGATCAGCGCGGAGGCGTACTCGTCGATCCGGGCGGGCTGCCCGCTTGCGCCCGCCTCGAAAAGCCTGCCAAGGCGGCGGGCGCGTGACAGCAGCCCACTCGGCAGCGGCAGGATGAGCCCGGCATGCTCCGGGCGGGCCGAAGCCGCGATGCGCACCTCGGCGCCGGCCTCCTGCACGAAGCACGCGTCGAAGATGCCGAAGGCGCTCTGCAGGGTGCCGAGCAACTCCTGCATCGCCTCCGCCGCGCCCGACTTGCCCGAAAGCGCGGTCAGCGCCCGGGACAGGATGGATTGCTCCTGAAGCGCCGCGGCCTCGCGCGCGCGCAGCTCCTCGGTTTCGGCCAGGGCGGCGCGCATCGCCTCGCTTTCGCGCAGAAGCCGCTGGTTCGCCGCGTAGAGTTGGCGCGACGTCTCTTCCAGCAGGGCTTCGGCCTCGTTCCGGGCGCGGCGCTCCCGATCGAAACGCGCGCGCGAAACGGTGGCCTTGGGCCCGCCCTCCGTCATGGACCGGACACGGTGTCGACGCGGAAGGCCGCCACCGTGCCGACGCCTTCGCCAAGATCGCGCCGGGAAATCCGGGCCGTTTCGCCGAAATGATCGGCGCAGGCCTCGATCAGCCCGTGGCAGAAATCGGCCAGCGGGCGCGACGAGCGATAGACCATGTCGAGGCCGCGGTCGCCGTCGCGCCGCGTCTCGAAGCTGGGAAGATCGGCGTCCGGATACAGCTTGCGCACCTCCACGTGGATATCGTTCTCGATCGCTTCCAGCATGTCGAGACTGCCGGTCCGACCCTCGAAGAAGCCGGGATAGTGGGTCGCGAAGCTCTTCATCATCCAGTGGCCGAAAAGCCGTTGCAGCGTCTCCGCGGACGCGCCGGAATGCGCCGCGAAACCGCCGATCAGCGCAAACAGCTCGGCGCACGGATAGTTGCCGACGGTCGAATAGGCACCGCCCGACGGCAGGTCGGCGCGCTCGATCACCTCGTCGACGGCCGCCTCGCCGAAACTGTCTTCGGCCATCGCCAGCAGCTCGGTGAAGACGATGCCCTTCATGATCTACTCCGCGATGACCGTGCAAGAAATCATGAGGTTGCCGTGTTCCACCTCGCCGCCCGGCGGCAAGCCTTGTTCGCCGAAGGTGAATACCCCGATCCACGGCACATCGCCAAGCGCCGCGTTCACGCCGCTGCGAACCTCCTCCATCCGCTCGCGCACGGCCAGCATGCAGCCGCCGCAGTAGACGACGAATGCACCGGCGATCTCGCCGCCCGCGTTGCTGCGGGCCTGCGCGGCGATCCGCCCGGCGCGGGCCACGAGGCTGTCGACCGAGCCCCGCATCTGCCAGATCCGGTCGCCCTTGCTCATGTCGGCGAACAGCTCCAGCGATCCGTCGGGGTTGGACGTGGCCGGGTGGGCCAGCAGGTGGAAAGGCACTCCGGCGACCTCGCGGGTCACGCGCCCGAGCGGCCACAACGTGGCCTCGGAGAGAACCGACCTTGGCCTCTCGTTCGCCATCGGCACGGCCCCCTCGGTCCAGCGGCGATAGACGGCGGCCGCGGGCTCGCCGTCGATCTCGTAAAGCCGCCGCCCCTCGATCGACGTGACGATGCCGTTCTCGCCGGTGGGGGCGTAGCCGCTCTGGTAGAACGAGGTGACCGCCCGCGACGGGAACAGCACCGAGACCACCACGCCGTCGCTGTGGCATCCTTCCGGGCCGAACTGCGCCCAGGCTCCGCTGACGGAATTGTCGGCGGAACTGCCGCCGACGATGAGCGTCTCCGGGCCAACGGCGGCGCGCAGACCGTCGAGCACCTGTTCCTCGCGCCCCGGAGCGACGGTGAGCCAGACCATTTCCGGAACCTCTCCGGGGCGGTCGGCCGCCGCGAGCGCGGCCTCCGTCGCGCGGCGCGCCGCCTCACGCGCGTCTTCGCCGAGATCGGCAGTAGCCGTGCCGTAGCTGCCGCCCGGATCCCAGATCGCGAGCGCGCCCGCGCCCGCTCCGGTCTCGATGTTCATGCCTTCCTGCGACATGGTTCCGAGGCAGGACGAGCCGCCGTGCAGCGCCGTGCCGCCGAAGCGGGCACGGGCCGCCGCGTGCAGGGCGCCGGGCGGACAGCCCACCCCGAAATGCAGGGCGACGAAATCCGGAGCGCCGAGGTTTTCGACCTCGAGCCCCCCGGCAATCTCCTCGACGACGCGTTCGGCGCTTCGGGCGCTCGATTGTGCTGTTCTAACCCGCATCCAGCCCTCCGTTTTCACGCGATCATAACCGCGCGTGCTGCAGCGCACAGCGCGCAGCCGGAGAGGACTCCTATCCGAAAGGATAGGTCGGCCCGGTGCGATGCGGGCGCAGGTGCCGCGAACCCGTAGCGCGCTACTCGGCGGCCATCGCGGCGAGCGAAGGCGCTGCGGCGCCCGTTGTCGCGAGAACATGCTCGCGCACTTCCAGCAGGACGAGCGGCCGGAAGCCGGCGTTGCAAACCTGTGCGACCATACCCGACTCGCGCACGAGGCTGGCGCCGGCCGGCAACTCGATCCGTTCGTTCTGCAGGGTCGCGACGGCTCGGCCGGAGAGCACTGTCCAACGGGTTCCGGGCCCCGTGTCCGCCACGATCGGCTCGGCGCCGGGTTCGACGCGAAGGCAGCGGCTCGCGTAGCGGACGCCATCGGCTTCCGCCTCAGACCACTCCGCCGCCCGCGAAGAAAAGCGCTCGGCTTGCGCGGCGCCGCGCGCCTTGAGACGCCCGACGGCCTCCTTCACCTCCTGCGCCCTGTCCCGATGGGCGATCAGCACCGTGTCTGCCATCGCAACGGCGACCATGTCGGAAAGGCCGATCCCGACGAGTTCGAGCCCGTCCACCTCGCTGCGCAGGAGGCTGTTGGTGCAGCTTATGGCGGTCACCTGCCCGTCGCTCACGAGGCCGCCCTCGTCGCGGGAGCTTTCGCGCCAGATCGCGTTCCAGTCGCCGAGGTCCGACCACCCGGCCGCAAAGGGCACGGCGCAGAGATTGCCCGCCCGCTCCATCACGGCGTAATCGACGGAGATCTCCTCTGCGCCCGACCAGGGGCCCGGCGCCATGCGGACGATCCCGCCACAACGCTCCGCGTCGGCCAGCGCCCCTTGCACCGGCGCCAAAAGGCCCGGCGCGTGGGCCTCGAACGCAGCGAGCAGGGTTCTGGCCGTGGCAAGGAAGATCCCCGCGTTCCAGAGGTATCGGCCCGCGGCCAGCATCTCCACCGCGCGCGCCGCGCTCGGCTTTTCAACGAAACCGGCCAGGCCCACGGGGCGCGGCGCGAAACCCTCGGGCGCCCCGGTGAGTTCAAGCCAGCCATATCCGGTTTCGGCTCGCGTCGGGCAGATGCCGAAGGTGACGATCTCTCCACCGGCGGCCCGTTCAGCGCCGGCGGCGACGGCATCGCGAAACGCCGCCGCATCGGGGATCGCGTGATCGGACGGGGCGACAAGCAACAACGCGTCGGGATCAAGCGCGCCGATATGGAGGGCCGCGGCGAGGATCGCCGGCGCAGTGTTCTTCGGGGCCGGCTCCACGAGGACGCTCGCGGGCAAGATACCGGTAGCCGCGGCCTGCCCGAGGGCCAGATCGAGATAGGCCTCCGAAGTCACCAGCACGGGCGCGCCCCACCCTTCCCCCGAAAGGCGGGTCAGGGCGGACTGAAAGAGCGTATCGTCTCCCACGAGGCGGGTGAACTGCTTCGGCATGGATTTGCGCGACACGGGCCACAGACGGGTGCCGGACCCGCCGCACAGCAGGACAGGGGTAATCTCTTGCATGGATAAGGCCTTTCGAGGCTGAACACTCCCTTCAGCCTTGCACGGGCCATTGCGCCTTCGCGAGGGCGCGGCAGTATCAGGATGTGCTACGTCGGGACACGACCCCGTTCTTTGGGATAGGTGGACCAATACCTCAGGGCGTCTCGACGTCCGCTTGCGGGGCTGTGCGGCGGCAGCGGCTGCGGGCATCACCTGTCGTCGGACCATCCACGCCGGAGAGAGACATGAACTTGCAGACCGCGACGCGCCACATCCCGATGCCCTGCTTCAAGGCCTACGACATACGTGGGCGCCTCGGCGACGAGCTCTACGAAACCATCGCGCGCCGCATCGGGCGTGCCTTCGCCGAGGTTCTCGCCGCGCGGCGCGTCGTGGTGGGGCGGGACTGCCGCGCCTCCTCGTCGGACTTGCTGGCGGCGGTCACCGAAGGGCTGCTCTCCGCCGGGGTGGAGGTGATCGATCTCGGCCTGTGCGGGACGGAGGAGATGTACTTCGCAACCACCCTTTTCGATGCCTGCGGGGGGATCGAGGTCACCGCCTCGCACAATCCGATGGATTATAACGGCATGAAGATGGTCGGGCGCGGCTCCGCCCCGCTTGACCCCGAAACGGACATGGCCGCGATCCGCGATCTGGCCGAGTCCGGCGCCTTCGCCCCGGCCCGCCCCGGGGGCCGCGTGATCGATGCCGCCAAGACGCGGCGGGCCTATGTCGAGCGCGTTCTCTCCTTCGTCGATACCGGCGCCCTGCGCCCGATGAAGATTGTCGTCAATGCGGGCAACGGGGCCGCCGGGCCCACCTTCGATGCGATCGCCGGGGCGCTCGGCGCGCGCGGTGCACCGCTTGATTTCGTGCGCCTGCACCACGCGCCCGACGGCAGCTTCCCCAACGGCATTCCCAACCCGCTTCTCCCCGAGAACCAGCCGGTGACGGCGGAGGCCGTCCTGGCCCATGGCGCGGATCTGGGCGTCGCCTGGGACGGCGATTTCGACCGGTGCTTCCTCTTCGATCACGAGGGCCGCTTCGTACCCGGGGAATACGTCGTCGGCCTGCTGGCGCAGGTGTTCCTTGCCAAGGAGCCGGGCGCCACCATCGTGCACGACCCGCGCGTCACCTGGAACACCAAGGACGTGATCGCGCGCAACGGCGGCCGCGCGCATGCCTCGCGCACCGGGCACGCCTTCCTGAAGCAGGCGCTGCGCGACACCGGCGCGATCTACGGCGGCGAGATGAGCGCACACCACTATTTCCGCGACTTCATGTCCTGCGACAGCGGCATGATTCCGTGGCTTCTGGTGGCGGAGCTCGTGGGTCGCAGCGGGCGCAGCCTGGCCGAGCTCGTCGCCGAGGCGCGCGCGGGCTTTCCCTCCTCGGGCGAGATCAACTTCCGCGTCGCCGATCCCGCGGCGGCCATGGCTCGCGTCGAGGCGAGCCTCGCGCCCGAGGCCGAGACCGTGGACCGGCTGGACGGGCTCTCGCTGGCGTTTGCCGACTGGCGGCTGAACCTGCGGATGTCCAACACCGAACCGTTGCTGCGGCTCAACGTCGAGCGGCGGGGCGATCCGGCGGCGCTTGCTGGCCATGTCGCCCGTGTCAGGGCGCTGATCGAAGGCTGACCTATCCTTTCGGATGGGTCCGCCGATCCGTCCCCTCCGGCCGGCATCCCTCTGCGGCGCAGCATCGGCGCCGCGATGCTGATAGGCCATCCCCGGCAAAGGATCGGGGAAGACTTCGAAATGACGAGCGGACAGCACCGCCAGACAGCCAGCCCGGACGGGACCCCGGGGCCGTCCGCCGCGCGGGCAGCGGACGCGCTCGGCGGGGTTCACATCGCCCACGAGCGGCCCGCCCCCGAAACCGAACCCCATGTGATCGCACCCCTCATTCTGGTTCTCTCCGACGGCACGCGGCTGGTGGCGCGCCGGTGGTGGCTGGGCGGCATATCCGACACCGTTCTCGCCGGACACGAACTCGGCGGCGCCCGGCTGGAAATCCCCTTCCAGGGCATCGATGTGGGGTTCGGCGTCGAGCTCGAGGCGATGGAGCCGGAAGGCCCCTGGCTTTTCCGGAACCTGACCGGGCGGCAACGCGAAGCGCTGGGGCTGTTCTACCAGAACCTTCTCACCGGCAAGATGGCCGCGACCGAAGAGGTGATCACCGCTCTCGATACCCCTGTCGACCTGATCCCGATGGGCGAAACGGCCCAGGAACAGGCGAACGGACAGGCGCACGCGAAGCCGCGCGTCCTGCGGGTCGTGTTGAACATCGCCTGGTATGTCGGGCTCTTCTGCCTTCTCGTCGGTTTTCTGGGCTCGCTGGCGTGGTCGAAGATCGAGGGCATCGCGCTGTCGCACGCTCGGGTCTATGCCGAGCGGCAGGAATTGCGGGCACCGCGCGAGGGCTATCTGGAACGGATCGCCCCTGTCCTCGGCCAGGTCGACGAGGGAACGATCCTCGCGCGCCTCGACGATCCCGAGGTCGCGGCGGCGCTCGCGGATACCGAGGCGCGCATCGAGTCGCTCGAGGCCGCAATTGCCGAGGAGCGCGATCGCCTCGACCTGCACCTTTCCACGCGCGAAGAGGTTCGGGAGCGGCTCGAGAGGCTCTATTCCGATGCTGCCATGGCGCGGTTCGATGCGGGCATCTCGATGCGTCCGGGCGACTACAACGCGCAGCGGACCGGAATGGAGACGCGTCTTCGCGGCCTCGAATCCGATCTGGCGCGGTCAACCTCGGAGTTGCGCGATCTTCGCCGGCAACTGACCTCGATGCAGATTCCCGCCCCGGCGCAGGGCCAGATCGCCGAATGGCTGGCCGAAGACGGCCGCTACATGCGCGTGGGCGACACGCTCGCCGTCTTCGAGACGAACGCGCCGAGGGTCGTCCGCGGCTGGCTCGACGCGCGTGCGGCCGGCTCGGTCCGGCCCGGCATGCAGGCCGATATCGGGGTGCCGGGCAACGCCGGGACAACGTGGATTGCCGGGCGCGTCACCACCGTGGAGGCCGGCGCGAACCCGGCGGAGCCCGACCGCTACGGCCTGATCGTCACCATCGGAGCGACCGGGATGGACGCAAACGAGACCCGCACGAGGCTGCGCTTCAATGCCCCCCTCGAAGTTGTTGTGAAACGGGGGATTTTCGCGCGTTGGCTTGGTTCCGGAGGCTGAAATGGACGCCCCCGAGGGAGACTACGCCTTCGCCAAGCACCTCAGCGCCTGGCTGCGCGAGCTTGGCGCCCCCGCCCCCCGCGGGTTCGCCAAGTGGACGCCTGCCTTCCTGGCGAACTACGCCGCGCTCTGGGGGCTCATCCTCGCCACGGCGGTGCTGATGCCGAACCGCTTCTTCACGCCGGAAGTGCTCGGCATCACCATCACCCTCGGCACTCTCGGCTTCTGGAGGTTTGGCTGGTGGTTCACCCACGCGGTACGCGCGGAGATCTACCGCCGCATCACCTGGCCGCCCATGCGCCGCAGGGCGCAGGCCCTCTGGGCATCGGGCTGGCGGCCGCGGCGCCTGCACATCCAGATGACCACCTATTACGAGGAACCGGCGATCACCCGCGCGGTGATCGGCTCCATTCTCAACCAGGTGCGCCGCGAAGGCATCCCCACCTCGCTCTGGATCGGGACGGGCTCGGCCTATGACGAGCTGATCATTCGGGGCTACGTGGAAACCCACGGTGCCGACCTGCCCGCCGGGCTGATGGATCTGACCTTCGTGCGCCAGAACCAGCCCGGCAAGCGCATGGCCATCGGCCTGATCCTGCGCGGAATGTCCCGCCACGGGGTGGACCCGGACGACCTGGTGATCTTCATGGACGGCGATGCGGTCTATGGCGGCGACGTGCTCGAGAAGACCCTGCCCATGTTCGGCGCGGATCCCGAGTTGC
Organism: uncultured Rhodobacterales bacterium; assembly: GCA_964466745.1. Lineage (GTDB taxonomy): Bacteria > Pseudomonadota > Alphaproteobacteria > Rhodobacterales > Rhodobacteraceae > CAYXOX01. Next base: position 37,134 of record CAYXOX010000007.1, on the reverse strand, counting down.
AGGCGCTGACCACGGATGAAGAGGTGATGTGCTACGGCCCGCGCTGGATCGGCGCCTGGCTGGAGATGCGCTTCGCGCAGCGCCGGCTGGCAATGCAGAGCCACGCGCTCTCGCGCCGGGTGCTCACGCTCACGGGCCGGATGAGCGTGTTTCGCGCGCGCTATATCGTGGACGCGAAATTCATCCGCACCATCGAGGCAGATCACCTCGATCACTGGCTCTGGGGGCGCTTCCGGTTCCTTTCGGGCGACGACAAGTCGACCTGGTACCACCTGCTCTCCAAGCGCGCGAAGATGATCTACGTGCCCGACGCCACGGTCTACACCATCGAGGTGATCAAGGGCTCGGGCCTCGAGCGGATGGTTCAGAACTTCCGCCGCTGGTCGGGCAACATGCTGCGCAACGGTGCGCGCGCCATCGCGCTCGGCCCGCGCGCGATGCCCTTCTTCATCTGGTGGTGCATCGTGGATCAGCGCATTGCCATGTGGACGATGATGGTCAGCCCGGTCCTGGCAATCTTCGCCACCATGCGCGATCCCGTTTACTTCTGGAACGTGCTGGTCTGGCTGGTGGCCTCGAGGCTGGTCCTGTCCAGCGTGCTCTACAGCTACGCCCGCAAACCCGATCTGAGCTGGCCGTTCATCCTCTACTTCAACCAGTTCATCAACGCCGGCGTGAAGATCTACATGATCTTCCACCTCTCCAAGCAGAAATGGTCCAACCGCGGCAACCAGAGCGCCGGGGACGGCACCGGCTGGAAGGAACGCTTCGCCCTCTTCCAGCTCGGCGTCGCGGTTTCCGTGTTCGTGACAGGCCTCGCCGTCTACGCGGGCGTTCTGCCGGCGCCGTGAGATGGCCTGCGAACAAGGCTGTCCCCGAGCATGTCCCGCACGTTTTCGCGAAATGGAGCCAGTGGCGGCCGAGCGCTATGCATCGCACAGGTCTGCCTGCGGGGATTGCTCTAGAAAACCAGCACTTGCACGGCAAGGCTTGCGCGGTTGCTTCCCTAGGCACAGGCGTCCGTCGGCCCGTCAGAACACCAGTACCTTGTCCGCTTCAAGCGTCACCCGGGCGAGCTCGTCCATCGTGGAGCCGCCAGGCCCCGGCATCATGTCGCCGGCGACGAGCCCGCGCGCTTCCATGCAGGTGCCGCACATCAGGACACGCCCTCCTGCGGTCAGGACACGGCGGATCATCCGTTCGAGGTTGTAGTGGCCCTCGGGCGTCTTCTGCCCCGCCTTTGCGCACAACACCGCATCGGCCATCAGGAAAACGGTGATTGCAGCATTGGGGTCGTTCTTGGCCAGGACATGGGCCATGCGCAGGCCGTTGAAGCAGCGCTCGGTGCCGTAGGGCGGATCATTGAGCAGGATCAGGTGTTTCATTCGGGTGCTCCTTCGGGGCCCGGTTTGAGGCGCGGATGGGTCTCTTCCATCGCGAGGATCAGCCACAGGCCCGACAGCGCCATGGCGGCACCGGTCAGCCAGAAACCGGTTTCGAGCATGCCCGAGGCATCGGCGATCAGTCCCATGGCCAGCGCCCCGATGGCATAGCCGAGGTCTCGCCAGAAGCGGTAGACGCCAAGCGCAGACCCGCGCCACGACGGGTGCGCGATATCGCCCATCGCGGCGATCAGCGTCGGGTAGAGCAACGCCATGCCCACCCCGGTCACCGCTGCCGCCACCGCCCAGCCAGTCACCGTGCCGAGGAAGGGAAAGGCGAGCACTCCGCCGGAACACAGCAAGAATCCCGCAACCGTCGGCCATTTGCGGCCCAACGCATCCGAGAGCGGCCCGGTCCAGAGCTGGCTGCCGCCCCATACGAGGCCGTAGATCCCGGTGACCCAGCCGATCTCGATCAGGCTGGCACCTTTCGCCACCATGAACACCGGCACCAGAGCCCACATCAGCGCATCGACGAATTTCTCGACGCTGCCCGCCTGTGCCAGCGCCATGAAGGTGCGGTTGCGCCATGTAACGAGGGCGAAGATCTGGCCCGATGTGGGGTTGTCCGGCCCCGTGACGTAGCGAGGGTGCGGGCCGTCGCCGGTGCCCGCATCGTGGCGCGCAGCCTCGGCCCGGGCATAGGGGAGCGTTTCGGTGAAGGCCAGCAGCCCCGCAGCCAAAGCCAGCAGGATCACGACAAGGCCGAAGACGAAGAGGCTGAGCCGCGGGTCGAAATAACTGGCGAGATAACCGGTCGAGAGCCCTGCCAACGCCACACCGCCATAGCCCGCGAACTCGTTGAAGCCGGTGGCCAACCCGCGCTCGGACGCCTTCACGATGTCCATCTTGGCCGTAACCGTCATCGACCAGGCGAAGCCCTGGTTGACGCCCAGAAGCACGTTGGCCGCCACGATCCAGCCCCAGCTTGGCGCCCACAGGATCAGGAACGGGATCGGCAGCGCCACCAGCCAGCCCCAGATCAGCACACGCCGCCGCCCGACCCTTTCGGACAGGCGGCCCGAGACGAAGTTCATCGCCCCCTTCACGATCCCGAAGGAGACGATGAAGGCGAAGATCGCGGTCATGGAGCCCGGCACGACGCCGAATTCGGTTTCCGCCAGCGCCGGGATCACCGTGCGTTGCAGCCCGATGGTCAGCCCCACGAAGAAAACCTGCAGGAGTTGTTCGAGAAACGGGCGCAGGTTCTCGCGGATGCCGAGGGCGTAGGGCATGGGCAAATGCTCTTGGGGTTGCAGGGCGCGATACAAGCGATATCATTCAATTGTCCGCTTGAATGTTCTAGGGCCGGAGGTCGTCAGCTGTCAATCACCCCCAAGGCCGCCCTGCTCGCCGAATACGCGCTGGTCGCCCGCGCCCTCTCCGCTCCGGCACGGCTGGCACTGCTCGAGTTGCTGGCGCAAGGCGAGCGCGGCGTGGAGCCGCTTGCGGAAAAGACCGGACTCACCTTCGCCAACTGCTCGCAGCACCTCCAACAGCTTCGCCGCGCGGCCCTCGTCACAAGCCGCCGGGAGGGCAAGGCGGTCATCTACCGGCTGACCGATGCGAAGACGCTTCAGCTGATGGATCTTCTGCGCATTGTCGCGGAGCGGAATCTCGCGCAGGTGGAGCGTATATTGCGCGGCCTTGCGGGCGGTGAAGATGCGCCCGAACCGCTGGGCCGCGCCGAGCTTGCGGCCCGCCTCGATGACGGCTCCGTCACCGTGCTCGACGTGCGCCCCGCCGATGAATTC
>CAYXOX010000007.1:24210-33928 GCA_964466745.1 uncultured Rhodobacterales bacterium | reverse complement strand
AATTCGCAGCCGGACACATCCCGGGCGCCCTGAACGCGACACCGGCCGAGCTGGAGAGGGTCATGCCGACACTTGATCGGGCCACCGAGATCGTTGCGTATTGCCGGGGGCCCTATTGCGTCTACGCGCACGAGGCCGTCGCAGCGCTGCGGAGGCACGGGTTCGACGCGCGGCGTCTCGACGGGGGGCTCCCCGAATGGCGCGAAGATGGGCGCCCGGTGCGCACCGGTGCGCGCTGATGCCATCCGGGGCACTCCGGCGCCCGGACGCTTCCCACTGTTGGCGCTTCCGGCTACACCTCCCGCGAAACGCCGCAGATCCCGGACGCCACCATGCTCTATCCCACGCCCCAAGCCTGGCGCGCGGCACCTTCGAAGCGGGTGCTGCTCTTCGGCATGTCGGGCCTCGGCAAGACCCATGTTTCCAACATGCTGCGTGCGGGGGGCCAGTGGTTTCACTACTCGGTCGATTACCGCATCGGCACCCGCTACATGGGCGAACTGATCGCCGACAACGCCAAGCGGGAGGCGATGAAGGTGCCGTTCCTGCGCGAGCTTCTGCTCTCTGACAGCATATACATCGGCTCGAACATCACCTTCGACAATCTTGCCCCGCTTTCCACCTATCTCGGCAAGCCCGGCGACCCGGCCCGGGGCGGCCTGCCCTTCGACGAGTATCTCAAGCGCCAGGAGCAGCACCGCAGGGCCGAAACCGCGGCCACGCTCGACGCCGCGCACTTCATCGAGCGTGCCCGGGACATCTACGGGTACCCCCATTTCGTGTGCGACAGCTCGGGCTCCATCTGCGAGATCGTGGATCCCGACGATCCCGACGACCCGGTGCTGGCCGCGCTCGAAAGGGAGATGCTGCTCGTCTGGATCGAGGGCACGCCCGAGCACGCCGAGGAGCTTGTCCGCCGTTTCGACCGCGCGCCGAAACCGATGTACTACCAGCCGGGCTTCCTGCAGGCGAAATGGGAGGCCTATCTGGAGCAGTCCGGCCGGCAGGAGGCCGAGGTGGACCCCGACGCCTTCATCCGCTGGACCTACGCCGAGGCGCTGGCGCACCGTGCCCCGCGCTACGCTGCCATGGCGCGGCGGGGCGTGCGGGTGAGCGCGGCGGAGATCGCGGGGGCGCGCAGCCCGTCGGATTTCGAGGCCCTCGTCGAGCGCGCCCTTGAGCGCAGGCGCACGGAAGCCTAGAAGGCGCGCCTGCACGGACGCGGGCCACCGGCCGGCCCGGTCCGATCACCGAAAGGCCCGAGGAATGCCGATCAAGCTGCCCGAAACCCTGCCCGCCTACACCGTCCTTTCCGACGAGGGCGTGATGATCATGGGAGAGGATCGCGCCGCGCGGCAGGACATTCGCCCGTTGCGGATCGGGCTGCTCAACCTGATGCCGAAGAAGATCCAGACGGAAACCCAGTTCGCCCGGCTGATCGGGGCGACCCCGCTGCAGATCGATTTCCACCTGATCCGCATGAGCGAGCACCAGACCAGGAACACCGCGGCCGAGCACATGGAGACCTTCTACCGCCCCTTCGAGGAGGTGCGCGGCGAGCGGTTCGACGGGCTCATCATCACCGGCGCGCCGATCGAACACCTGCCCTTCGAGGAGGTGACCTACTGGGACGAGCTCACCCAGGTGATGGACTGGACCCAGACCAACGTGCACTCGACCTTCGGCGTCTGCTGGGGCGGGATGGCGATGATGTGGCACTTCCACCGCATCGAGAAGCACATGCTGGAGGCGAAGGCGTTCGGGTGCTACCGGCAGGCCAACCTCGTGCCGAACTCCCCCTATCTGAGAGGGTTTTCCGACGATTTCGTGATCCCCGTCAGCCGCTGGACGGAGATGCGCCAGGCCGAGATCGACGCCGCCGGGCTGACGACGCTGATCGCCTCCGATGAGGTCGGGCCCTGCCTCGTGGAGGATCCGGCCCACCGCGCGCTCTACATCTTCAACCACTTCGAGTACGACAGCGGGACCCTGAAAGAGGAATACGACCGCGACGTCGCCGCCGGAACGCCCGTCACCATCCCGGTCAACTACTACCCGGGCGACGATCCCTCCCGGCCGCCACAGAACCGCTGGCGCAGCCACGCTCACCTGCTTTACGGCAACTGGGTCAACCAGATCTACCAGACCACCCCGTTCGACCTGAACGATATTGGCCGCTGACGCCCTCCTCGGCTCTGCCGGTGCAGCGCTGGCCCTTTGGGGCGCGGCAGGCCTCGCCGCGCGGGCGCGCACGCGCAGGGCCGAGGCGGAGGCGCCGCCGCTGGGCCGCATGCTCGATGTCGCCGGCGCGCGCATCCATGCCTGGGAAGCCGGCGAAGGCCCGGCCGTGGTGCTGCTGCACGGGGCCTCCGGGAACCTGCGCGATTTCACCTTCGATCTCGCGCCGCGCCTCGCGCGCCGCTTCCGGGTCATCGCCTTCGATCGCCCCGGGCTGGGTCACTCCGGCCAGCTGCCCGGCTACGGGGCGCATCGGCTGGCCGGCGAGAGCCCGCCGGAGCAGGCCCGGGCGCTGGCCGCGGCGGCGCGCAGCCTGAGCGCGGAACGGCCCATCGTCGTCGGTCACAGCTACGGCGGCGCGGTGGCGCTGGCCTGGGCGCTGGAAGCCGAGGCGGCCGGGCTGGTCCTGCTCGGGGCTGTCTCCAATCCTTGGCCCGGCGGGCTCGGCCTCGCCTACCATCTGCCGGCGAGCCGCCTCGGCGCACTGCTCGCCGTGCCGCCCATCGCCGCCGCCCTGCCCCGCCGCCGGCTCGAGGCCATGGTGGCCGGCACCTTCGCCCCGAACCCGACCCCGCCCGGCTATGCCGCGCACCTGGGCGCTGGGCTGGCCCTGCGGCCGCGGGCGCTGGTGGCGAACGCACGGCAGGTGACCTCGCTATATCCCCATGTGGTGGCGATGGCGCGGCGGTACGCCACCGAGATCACCTGCCCGGTGGAGATCCTGCACGGCGCGGAGGATCGCACGGTGCCCGCAGACATCCACTCCCGGCCGCTGGCGGGCCAGATCGCCAGGGCCCGCCTGACCATGCTCGAAGGCACTGGGCACATGCCCCACCACGCCGCGCCCCGACGGACGGAGGCGGCGGTGCTGCGGGTGGCACGGGCGGCCGGATTGCGCCCGTCGCCGCGGCCCCCCATAGTGACAGCGCGCATCCAGCGCGCCCCGAACACGAAAGCGGAGCGCCCATGACCCTGCCCTTCGACGGTGCCATCAGCGCCTTTCACGAGAACGAAGCCCCCCACGACCTGCGGGCCCTGGTGGCCGAGGCCGATGGCCCGATCCTTGCGGATTACCCCTACGACACCCGGCTCGACAAGCACCGCTACAAGGAGGATCTCGCGGCGCTCCAGCTTGAACTTGCCAAGCTGCAGGCCGATGTACGCGAGACGGGCAAGCGCGTCGTGGTCATCTTCGAGGGGCGCGACGCCTCTGGAAAAGGCGGCACGATCAAGCGGTTCCGGGAAAATCTCAATCCTCGCAACGCGCGGGTCGTCGCGCTCACCAAGCCCAGCGAGCGTGAGCGAGGGGAGTGGTATTTCCAGCGCTACGTGGACCATCTGCCGACCGCCGGCGAGATCGTTTTCTTCGACCGTTCCTGGTACAACCGCGCCGTCGTCGAGCAGGTATTCGACTTCTGCACATCGGCGGAGAGGGCAATCTTCTTCCGGCAGCTTCCGGGCTTCGAGGCGCTGCTGATCGACGAGGGCATCCATTTCGTGAAGCTCTGGCTCAACGTGGGACGTGCGGAGCAGCTTCGCCGCTTCCTCGCCCGCGAGCGCGACCCGCTCAAGCAGTGGAAGCTCTCGTGGATCGACGTGGAGGGCCTGCGCCGCTGGGATGCCTACACCGATGCAATCGCGGAAACCTTCGAACGCACGCACAGCCCTACAGCGCCCTGGACCGTGGTGCGCACGGACGACAAGCGCCGCGCGCGCCTCGCCGCGATCAGGGCGGTGCTGGCCGGGCTCGACTACGCCGGCAAGGATCGCGCGCACGCCATGCCTCCCGATCCGAAGATCACGGGCGGCCCAGAAGTTTGGCATGCCTAAGCGCGGGTATCATCACGGGAACCTGCGTCAGGCCCTGGTGGAAGGCGCCCTCGGGCTGATCGAGGAAAAAGGACCCGCGGGGTTCACGCTCTCGGAAGCCGCCAAGAAGGCCGGCGTCACGCCTGCCGCCGTCTACCGCCACTTCGGTGGCCGCGAGGACCTGATCGCCGAGATCGCCCTGCAGGGCTACCAGATCTTCGCCGACCTTCTGGATTTCGCCTACGACAACGGTCAGCCCTCCGCGCTCGCAGCCTTCGAGGCGACGGGGCGGGCCTATCTTGCCTTCGCCCGCCGCTATCCCGGGCACTACGTGGCGATGTTCGAAAGCGGCATCGGCATCCAGCGCACGCCCGAGCTCAATGCAGCGGCAAGCCGCGCGCTGGGCGTGCTGGAAAAGGCCGCCGCCCAGCTTTCTGCCCATATCCCCGCCGACAAGCGCCCCCCCGCGGCAATGTTCTCGGCCCATATCTGGGCGCTGAGCCATGGCGTGGTGGAACTCTTCGCGCGCGGCTCACCAGGCACCCGCTCGCCCTTCCCGCCCGAGGACCTGCTGGAAAGCGGCATCGGCATCTACCTGCGCGGGCTCGGCTTCATCCCGCCCGACGAATAAACGGCCGCGCAGCGCCGGTTCGGGCGCGCTGCGTGGGGCTCAGAAACCGAAGCCCCTGCGGATGGCATGATCGACGAGCGCATCCATGTCGACGCGCAGCCGCTCCACCGCCTCTTCGACCCTCGCGATGAGCGCGGGCGGCGGGGCCACGCGGTTTTCGTTCGCCGGGGGAGGCAGTACGCAGGATCCTTCGTGGCCGAATGCCTCAAGCAGGGCCTTCGCGCCGGCTTCGGTCGTCACCTCCTCGAGATCGACGGTGACCATCCGGATCCGATCCGAGAACTTGCGCCGGTAGTACTCCTGCCTTGCCGCCATCTCGTAGCAGTACCAGAGCGGGATACCGATACCGCCGAGAACGGCGAAGGATTTCGGGTCGACGATTTTCCTGGGATATGAGTGGTCAAGGTACCACTGCCAGATCAGCGTGATGTTGTTGAAATCGCCGCGGGTGAGGTAGCTCGTGCACTGCTTCACGATCCCGCGCCTGAGCAGGATAAGCCGTGTGATGTCCTCCCGGCCGTGGAGGATCACGTTCTCGACCAGCCCGCACTTGCTCAGCGTGTGGTTGGTTTCGGCGTAGCCCTCGCCGGGGATGCTGGCGAACTTCCGCACCCAGAACTGGCGGACGAACTCGTTGTTTCCGCGGGTATTGAAGGTTCGCATCGTCCGGATGTCGGGCATCCTGACGCCGTAATCGTCGATCGCCATCGGCTCGTGGATGGCCTCGATCCCGAGGTTGGCCGCGAGGAAGGAGGCCAGCCAGGCCGAGCCGGTCCGCCCGGCGGTGATGGTGAAGTAGTTTTGCATGGTCAGGTCAGGCGCATGTGTAGTCGAACCTTCGGATTTCCTCGGCGCAGGCTTCCGCCACGATCTGCGCCGCTTCGGGGAATGCACCGTAGACGTCCGCAATGCGGGCTCCGGCCTTCGGGCGGCGGTCCCCCTTTGCCCTGATCCTCGAAAACACCTCCCACACATGCGCCAGGCCGGCTGCGCGCATGTCTTCTTCGAGGCGCTCGTAACGCAGGTAGAGGTCCGGCACCGCATCGCCGCTGGCCGGCGCGATGGCCGCGTTTTCTCGCAGATGCTGGGGAAAGCGCCGAAGATACTCGAGGAAGTTCAGGCCCTGCCGTTCGCCCCCCTCCCAGTAGTAGCGCGAGATCGCGACATCGAAGGGATTCCGCACGATGGTGAGCTTGAGGTAGTTCTCCCAGACGCTGCGGGGGACGGCTCGCTTGAGAAGCGCGGCCGGCATGTGGTTGAAGAACGTCCCGCGTGTGAGGAAGTTCTCCTCGCGCCAGAAGTAGTCCTTGAAATTCTGCGCGCCCCGGAACCCGAGGCTTCGCCGCAGGCGCTCATCGGGCGGCAGTATCGGCGTGATGATGCAGTCCGCCCCGCAAGCTTTCGACAAGGCGATCTCGAAGGACGTGCCCGCCGTCTTCTTCGTCTTGATGAAGATCAGCCTGTCTTGCCGGTTCACGATCATGCGCGGTCTGTTCTCCAGCCATCGGCCCTTCTCGACCGCGTCGCCTGATACTCGATCGATTGCGTTGAAACACGACATTTCGCTCCCTGCGTGCACGGTTTGGTGCCAGCAAGCCACAGAAAGCCCACGATGTGCACCGGCCCGGCGCCCGGTGCCACCGTTCGACGCGGTCGTCGCGGCGCCGGGTTTCGCGGAAGCGCGCGACCGCGGCCGGAAACGAAAAAGGGGCAGCGCGCGCTGCCCCCCTTGGGTTGCGAAGTGGCCCGGCAGGCCCGTGTCAGCGCTTGGAGAACTGGAAGCTCCGGCGGGCCTTGCGCCGTCCGAACTTCTTGCGTTCCACCACTCGGCTGTCGCGGGTGAGGAATCCCGCGGCCTTGAGAGGCGCGCGTAGGGACGGGTCGTAGAGCTGCAGCGCCTTGGAGATGCCGTGCTTGACGGCCCCGGCCTGCCCGGAGAGCCCGCCGCCCTTGACGGTGGCGTTCACGTCGAACTGGTCCACCACGCCGGCCACCTGGAAGGGCTGGCGCAGGATCATCTGCAGCACCGGGCGGGCAAAGTAGGTGGTGATCTCCTTGCCGTTCACCATGACGCGGCCCGAGCCGGGCTTGATCCAGACGCGGGCGACCGCATCCTTGCGCTTGCCGGTGGCATAGGCGCGGCCGAGCGCGTCGCGCTCGGGCTCGCGTGCCGGCGCCGCGGCCACCGACGTGGCCGCCTCTGCGGGCGCGCTGCCGGAGGCGATCTGGTTCAGCTCTTCCAGCGATTTGATCTCATCGGCCATCTTCAGACCCTCGTGTTCTTCTTGTTCATCGATGCGACGTCGAGAACCGCGGGGTTCTGCGCCTCGTGAGGATGGGCGGCGCCGGCGTAGACGCGCAGGTTGCCCATCTGCTTGCGGCTCAGCCGGTTGGAGGGCAGCATCCGCTGCACGGCCTTTTCGACCACGCGCTCGGGGTGCTTGCCCTCGAGGATCTTCTCGGCCGTCGTCGAGCGGATCCCGCCGGGATAGCCGGTGTGGCGGTAATAGGTCTTCTCGCGGCGCTTGTTGCCGGTGAGCTGCACCTTGTCGGCGTTGATGACGATCACGTTGTCGCCCATGTCCATGTGCGGCGTGAAGCTCGCCTTGTGCTTGCCGCGCAACCGCATGGCGACGATCGAGGCGAGGCGTCCGAGCACGACGCCCTCGGCGTCGATCACGACCCACGACTTCTGGATGTCGGCGGGGCGCGCAGAAAAGGTCTTCATCGGTGTGGTCCTGTCCAGTGCGCGAAACATTCTTGCCGGCGGTCGCGGATGCGAGCCCGGTCCGAAGGCGCGTTCTACCGGAGTTTCCACCGCAGTCAAGGGCCCTACGCCCGGATTATGTATTGTATTTCATAGGGTTGAAAATTAGGTATCTTGTTACCCCATGTTTTCGCCCCTCGGCGGCAACGCGTATGTCATCGAAGCGCGCGCAACCGGCCCCGCGGCGCCCACGGAGCTGAGCAGCACATCGCCCACCGCCAGCCGCCGCCCCAGCTTCAGGAGCCGCGCCTCGGCCAGGAGCGGCGCCTCCGCCTGCGGGCGGCGCATGAAGTCGATCGCGGAGGACACCGTCACCGCAAGCGGCTCGGGGCCGATGCGCGAGAGCACGGCAAGGTAGAAGCACACGTCGGCCAGCCCGAACATCGCGGGCCCCGAAAGCGTGCCGCCCGGCCGAAGGTGGCGCGTGGCGGGAACCATCCGCATCCGCGCCCCCTCGGGCGTGATCGCCTCAAGCACCATCTCTCCCGCGGCCTGCGGGAACCGCTCGGCATAGAACGCGGCCAGCGCCGCTTCATCCATCACAGGCCGCATCAGCCGCCCCCCTGCCTCATCTCTTGAAATGCTGGCCCTTTCGGGCCCGCCGTGGTAGTTATCCACAAAACACAAAACCAAGACGATATCGAGGCAGCAGCAATGAAACCCCTTTTCGTCGCCGCGGGCGCGCTCGCGGCATCGTTTCTGATCCATGGCGCGGCGGCGCAGGTCGTGGGCGGTGAAACCGAGCTTTCCTACCAGACCTTCCCCGATGTGGGCGACAGCAGCACCACCACGCTGAAGAGTTCCGTCGAATTCGCCATCGCGCCCACGGCCGCGCTGCAGTTCGACCTCGGTATCGCCTCCTCGAAATTCCTCGCCGACGAGGTGTTCACCGGGGCGATCCACGGCATCTACCATCTCGGGCCGCAAAGCTCGGTGGGCCTGTTCTATTCCACCGACAGTGCCGACGACTCCGACTCCGATGTCTACGGGCTCGAGTTCGGCTACGGCTCCGGGCCCTTCGCGGTGGAAGCCTTCATCGGCGACGCCTCGGTGGACGACGACGCCGGCGGGCTTCTCGGCGTGCCGGGCTCGATCGACGGCACGCTCTACGGCCTGCAGGCAAGCTACGGCTGGAGCCGCGATTTCGCGCTCACCGGGCTTTACGGCTACGGCGATTTCTCGTCGGACGTCGAGGTGCAGCGCGCCGGGGTACGGGGCGAATTCTCCGGCTTCAGCCTCGGCACCTTCTTCGTCGGCGTGGGGGCCGCCGAAACCAACGTCGGCGGCTTCGGCGATGCCGAAACCTATCTCGAGATCGGCGGGCGCATCTCGCTCTCGGGCGGCGGTCGCGGCGCGACCTTCGAGAGCCGCAGCGCAGCGGAGATCTTCTTCCGCTGACGGAGAGGCGAAAGCGTCCCCTCTTCCCTCGGGGGGCGCTTTCGCCTAACTCCTGCATGATGGCACAGACACTGCATATCGTCGGCGGCGGCATGGCCGGCTCCGAGGCTGCCTGGCAGGCCGCGGAGGCCGGCGTGCCGGTCGTGATCCACGAGATGCGCCCCAAGACGGGCACCTTCGCCCACCGCACCGGCAAGCTGGCCGAGATGGTGTGCTCCAATTCCTTCCGGTCGGACGATGACGAGCAGAACGCCGTGGGCCTTCTGCACTGGGAGATGCGGCGCGCCGGCGGGCTGCTCATCGCGGCCGCCGACACCCACCGCCTTCCCGCGGGCGGCGCGCTCGCCGTGGATCGCGAGGCCTTCGCCGATCACGTCACGGCCCGCCTCCGGGCGCATCCGCGCATCGAGATCACGGGCGAGGAAATCCGCGAGCTGCCCGCCTCGGGCCACTGGATCTTCGCCACCGGCCCGCTGACCTCCGGCGCGCTCGCCGAGGCCATCGCCGCGGAAACCGGGGCCGAGGCGCTCGCGTTCTTCGATGCGATCGCCCCCATCGTCTACGCCGACAGCATCGACATGACGAAGGCGTGGCGCCAGTCGCGCTACGACAAGGGCGACACCGAGGAGGAGCGGACGGCCTACATCAACTGCCCGATGACCCGGGCGGAATACGAGGCCTTCGTCGACGCGCTGCTCGCCGCCGAGAAGACGGCCTTCAAGGAGGGCGAAACCGCCGGCTATTTCGACGGCTGCCTGCCCATCGAGGTCATGGCCGAGCGCGGCCGCGAAACGCTGCGCCACGGGCCGATGAAACCTGTCGGCCTCACCAACCCCCACGCGCCGGAGACCAGGGCCCACGCCGTTGTCCAGCTG
>CAYXOX010000007.1:7420-24200 GCA_964466745.1 uncultured Rhodobacterales bacterium | reverse complement strand
GCGACAACGCGCTCGGCACGCTCTACAACATCGTCGGCTTCCAGACCAAGATGAAGTACGGAGCGCAAGCCGATGTGTTCAGGATGATTCCCGGGCTAGAAGAGGCACGCTTCGCTCGCCTCGGCGGCATTCACCTCAACACCTTCCTCAATTCGCCCACGCTGCTCGACGGCCAGATGCGCCTGCGCTCGCGCCCTCACCTCAGGTTCGCCGGGCAGATCACCGGAGTGGAGGGGTATGTCGAGAGCGCCGCGATGGGCCTGCTGGCCGGCCGGCTCGCGGCGGCCGAGATGCTGGGCCGCCCGCTGGCGCCGCCGCCCGCCGAAACCGCCATGGGCGCGCTCGTCAGCCACATCACCGGCGGCGCCGAGGCGCGAAGCTTTCAGCCGATGAACGTCAACTTCGGGCTCTTCCCGCCGCTCGACGGCGCCCGCGGGGGCCGGCGCGGGCGCCGCGAGCGGTACAAGGGCTACACCGATCGCGCCAAGGCGGCGTTCGACGCCTGGCTCGAGGCGACCCCGCGCGCCGACGCGGCCTGAGTGCACATCACCACCCGCTTCGCTCCCTCGCCCACCGGGCCGCTGCACCTCGGCCACGCCTTCTCCGCGCTCACCGCCTTCGGGCGCGCGCGCGCCTCGGGCGGGCGGTTTCTCCTGCGCATGGAGGACATCGACACCACCCGCTGCCGCCCGGAATGGGAGGCGCTCATCGCGGAAGACCTGCACTGGCTCGGCCTCGACTGGCCCGAACCGGTGCTGCGCCAGTCCCGCCGCCTCGGGATCTACCGCGCCGCGCTGGAACGCCTCTGGGCCGCGGGGCTCCTCTATCCCTGCACCTGCCGGAGGGCCGACATCGCCGCCGCCGCCGCGGCGAGCGCCCCCCAGGAAGGCGCGCCCCTCGCCGGCCCGGACGGGATCGTCTACCCGGGCACCTGCCGGCCGCGGAGGCCGGCCGGCACGGTCCGCGGCCCCCTGCCCGACGGCGCGGTGCTGCGCCTCGACATGGCCCGCGCCATGGCCCGCACCGGCCCGCTCGACTGGACGGAAACCGGGATCGCGCCCGATCCTCATCTTGGCGGAAATACTCTCGATCCCGCCGTTTCGGGCCCTCGCCGCCATCAGGCCGATGCGCACTACATGACAGCCGCGGTGGGCGATGTGGTCCTGGCCCGGCGCGGGCTCGGCACCTCCTACCACCTCGCCGTCGTCGTGGACGACAGCGCCCAGGCGATCACCGAGGTGGTGCGCGGCGCGGACCTCGCCGAGGCCACCCCGATCCACGTGGCCCTGCAGCGCCTGCTCGGGCTGCCGACGCCGCGCTACCATCACCACCGCCTGATCCGCGACGACGCGGGCCGCCGGCTGGCCAAGCGCGACGATGCCCGCGCGCTCCGGCTCTACCGGGAGGCCGGGACGAGCCCGGCGGAGCTGTGCGCGATGATCGGCCTCCCGCCGCCGCCGGGGGCCGGGGGCGGCCAGCCCGGCTGAATGCCGGCGCGCAGCGCGGAAAAACGGCCTCCTCGCGCGGCCACCTTCCATGTCCGGGAGCCACGCTTCGCTTGCAGGCCACGCGAGCGGAGGCATCGAGTGGGGCCGACCATCGGGGGCTGCGGCAGGGAAGCGGGCACGGCCCGGCACAGTGCCGCAATTCCCGCGCCCTCAGGCCTCGGGCTTCAGGATCTCGGTCTCCGCCCCGTCGCGCAGCGCGGTGAAAAAGCAGCTGCGCCGCCCGGTGTGGCAGGCGGGCCCTGTCTGCTCGACGAGCAGCAGAAGGCAATCGCGGTCGCAATCGATGCGCATCTCCACGAGGCGCTGCACGTGGCCACTGGTCTCGCCCTTCACCCAGAACGCCTGGCGCGAACGCGACCAGTAGGTCACTTGGCCGGTCTCGAGCGTGCGGGCGACGGCCTTCGCATTCATCCACGCAAGCATCAGCACCTCGCCGCTCGCGGCATCCTGGGCGATGGCCGGCACGAGGCCGCGCGCGTCGTAACGAAGCGTTGCGGGATCGAACATGCGGTTTCGCCTTTTCTCTTCGCGGGACCGCGCCTACCTATGGCGACGCGTGCCGCGAGGAAAGCCCGATGAGCCCCGAGACGGATCTGATCACCCTCTATTCCGGACGAATACTGGCGCTCGCGGCCGACGTTCCGCGCATCGGCCGCCTTCAGGAGCCCGACGGCACATCGCGCCGCCGCGCGCCGCAATGCGGCTCCACGGTCACGGTCGACGTCCGCGTTGCCGACGGGCGGATCAGCGATTTCGCGCAGGACGTGCGGGCCTGCGCCCTCGGGCAGGCGGCGGCGGCGGTGGTGGGGGCCGAGGCGGTGGGGCGCAGCCTCGCCGAGTTGCGCACAGCGCGGGACGCGCTGCACGCGATGCTCGCCTCCGGCGGGCCGCCGCCCGGCGCCCCCTTCTCCGAACTCGGCGTGCTGGAGGCCGCGCGCGGCTTCACGAACCGCCACGCCTCGATCTGCCTTGCCCTCGACGCGACGGTCGAGGCGATGGAGAGCGCCCTCGCCCACGCGCCCGGCTGAGGCTTCGCCCGGCACGGACCGCGCGCAAGGGCTCCGCGGCCCCGGCCCGGCGAGTATCCGCGCGCGCCACATCCCTGATTCCTCCGTGCCTGACTGACCCGTGCCCTGCCGACCCGCACCTTGCGCCCGCGCGAAAAAAAAGCCGCCGCGCACCCGGAAGGGCGGCGGCGGCGAGTCAGCGATCGTGCTGGGCGCCGGGGCGGCACCCGCTCTCGCGATGGGGGGAGGCAGACCCCCGTGGGACAAGACGCGACGAGGCGACCACACCGTCACGGCACAAGAGAGGCCGCCGGGGGCGCGGACACGGACCGCAGGCAGAAAGGAATCAGCCCAGGACGGGCAGGGTCAGGCCGACGAACAGGATGACGACGAGCGCAAGCGCGCCTGCCCCGTCAACGAGCAACGTACCGGACGACCGGTCGAGAACGGCGCGAATCTCAGAGAGCATGTTCTGGCTCCTCAGGCAGGGTGGGCACGGCCGGGCGGGGCCGCTTGTTAACGATTTGTTCTCATATTCGCGCCCGCCTGTAAAGATCAAATGAGGAACAAAAGAGAACAAAAGAGGATATAGGCGGGGGACGGCGCCTCATCCGACGCCGAGAAGCCGGATCGCCTTGTCCTGCTCGGTGAGCCAGAGGAGCATCCGGAGCGCGCTTCCGCGGGGCGAGGCGAGGCGCTCGTCGCGCGTCAGCAGGGCGCGCGCGTCGCTCTGGGCCGTGGCCATGAGCCCCGCGTGGCGTTCCAGATCGGCAACGCGAAAGCGCGGCAGCCCGGACTGCGCCGTGCCGAGCACGTCGCCTGCCCCGCGGATCTCGAGATCGACCTCGGCGATGTGGAAGCCGTCGTCGCTGTCGCGCAACGTCTGCAGCCGGCGCGCGGCGGTCTCGCCAAGCGGCGGCTGGTAGAGCAGCAGGCAGGTGGAGGCCGCCGCGCCACGCCCCACCCGGCCCCGCAGCTGGTGCAGCTGCGCGAGGCCGAAGCCCTCGGCGCGCTCGATCACCATGATGGAGGCGTTGGGCACGTCCACCCCCACCTCGATCACGGTCGTGGCCACGAGCACCCGCGTCTCGCCCGACTGGAAGCGGGCCATCGCCGCGTCTCGCTCGGCAACGGGCATCTGGCCATGCACGAGGCCCATCGTGCCTTCGCCCAGCGCCGCGCGCAGCCGTGCGAAGCGCTCCTCGGCGGCGGTGAGATCCACGGCCTCGCTTTCCTCCACCAGCGGGCACACCCAGTAGGCCTGGCGACCCTCGGCCACGGCATCGCGCAGGTGCTCCACCACCTCGCCCAGCCGCGCTGCCGAGACCATCGCGGTGTGCACGGGCGTGCGCCCGGGCGGCTTCTCGTCGAGCACGGAGACCTCCATGTCGCCGTACTGGGCCAGCGCTAGGGACCGCGGGATCGGCGTTGCCGTCATCACCAGCACGTCGGCCGCCGCGCCCTTCGCGCCGAGCTCCAGCCGCTGGTGCACGCCGAAACGGTGCTGCTCGTCGGTGATCGCCAGCCGCAGGTCGGCGAAGGCGACCTCGCGCTGGAACACCGCATGCGTGCCGACGAGCAGATCGATCTCGCCCGCCGCCAGCCGCTCGAGCACCGCGCGCCGGCCCGCGCCCTTGTCGCGCCCGGTGAGCGCGGCGAGGCGGATCCCGGCGGCGGCGGCCAGCGGGGCGAGGCTGGCGGCGTGCTGGCGCGCCAGAAGCTCGGTCGGCGCCATCAGCACGGCCTGCCCGCCGGCCTCGGCCGCGATCGCCGCGGCGAGGAAGGCCACGAGCGTCTTGCCCGCGCCGACATCGCCCTGGAGCAGCCGGTGCATGCGATGGGGGCTGGCCATGTCGGCCTCGATCTCGGCGATGGCGCGCAGCTGCGCGCCCGTGGGCGCATAGGGCAGCGCGGCGAGCGCCTTCTCGCGCAGCCCGCCGGTGCCCCGCGTCACCCGCCCCGGGGCGCGCCGGCTCGCGGCCCGCGCGAGCGCCAGCGTCGTCTGATGCGCCAGGAGCTCGTCGTAGGCGAGCCGCCGCCGCGCCGGGGCATCGGGCGATACCGCGCCGGTGCCGGCAGGGGCGTGGGCGCTCCGCAGCGCCTCGGCGAAGCCCGGCCAGCCTTCCCGGGCACGGAGCGCCGGGTCGATCCACTCGCCCATCTGCGGCAGCCGCTCGAGGGCCGCCGCCGCCGCACGGGCCATCTGCCGCTGCGTGACCCCGGCGGTCAGCGGGTAGACGGGCTCGAACTCCGGGATCTCGCCGGCCTCCTCGGGCGGCACCACGTGGTCGGGATGCGCGATACGCGCCCGGCCGTCGTAGAATTCGAGCTTGCCCGAAACGAGGCGCCGCGCGCCCTCGGGGAGCAGCCGTTGCAGGTAGCCGCCCTGGGCACGGAAGAAGACCAGCTCGAAATCGAGCCGCGCATCGCGGACGGCCACGAGATAGGGCCGGCCCTTGCTCGCCGGCGCGCGGTGGGGCCCGACCGTGACCTCGACGGTGACGATGCTGCCGGGCTCGCAGCCCTGCACGCTGTCGCGGCGGCGCCGGTCGATCACCGCGTGGGGCAGCGTGAACAGCAGGTCGCGCGGGCGCTCGATGCCGGCATGGGCGAGCGCCTGCGCCGTCCTCGGCCCCACCCCGGGAAGGGTCTCCAGCCCGGCAAACAGCGGGAACAGCGCCTCGGGCCGCCCGCCCATCGCGCGCTCAGGCCTCCCCGATGAGGGCGCGCCAGCCCGCTTCGTCGAGCGTCTCGATCCCGAGATCCTGCGCCTTGCGGATCTTGGAGCCGGCCCCGGGCCCGGCCACCACGAGGTCCGTGCGGGCCGAGACGGAGCCGGCCACCTTCGCGCCCAGCGCCTCGGCGCGGGCCTTGGCCTCGGCCCGCCCCATGGTCTCCAGCGTGCCGGTGAACACGATCGTCTTGCCCGCCACCGGGCTGTCGCCCGTGGCCGGGGCCGCCGCCTTCTGCACGTCGAGATGGGCGATCAGCCGGTCGATGGAGGCGCGCTCGGCAGGCTGGGTGAGCGTGGTCACCAGCGAGAGCGCCACGGTGGCGCCGATCCCGTCGGCGTTCATCAGGTGGCGCCAGGCGGTGCGGGCCTCCTCCGCGGGCGCGGGGTCGGCATCGAAGGCAGCCTCGTAGGTGGCCTTGACGCGCGCACGCCGCCCCTCGCGCGTGGCGGCCTCCCGCTCGGCGCGCACTGCCGCCTCGGCCTCGGCATGGCGCCGTGCGGCGGGGGCCGCGGCGTCGGCGGCCTCGGCCAGCGCCTCCCAGCTGCCATAAAGGCGCGCGACGTCCGCCGCCACCACCTCGCCCACGTGGCGGATGCCCAGTGCGAAGATCAGACGGGCGAGCGGAATGCGGCGCCGCTCGTCGATGGCGCGAAAGAGGTTCTCGGCGGATTTCGCGCCCCAGCCCTCGCGGTTTCTCAGCTGGCGCAGGCTGCCGGGGCCGTGGCGCGCCTCCAGCGTGAAGATGTCGGCCGGCTCGGCGACCCAGCCATCGGCATGCAGCGCTTCCACCTGGCGCGCACCGAGGCCCTCGATGTCGAAGGCCGCGCGCGAAACGAAGTGGCGCAGCTTCTCCACCGCTTGCGCGGGGCAGACGAGCCCGCCGGTGCACCGGCGCACGGCATCTCCCTCCTCCCGGATCGCGGCGGAGCCGCATTCGGGGCAGGTCCCGGGAAAGACGAACGGGGCCGCGTCGGCCGGACGGCGGGCAAGATCGACATCGGCGATCTTGGGAATCACGTCGCCCGCGCGAAAGACCTTCACCCAGTCGCCCACCCGGATGTCGCGGCCCTCGCGGATGAGCCTGCCGTCGGCGGCGCGCCCGGCGATGTAATCCTCGTTGTGCAGCGTGGCGTTGGAGACAGAGACCCCGCCCACGGTCACCGGCGCGAGCCGCGCCACCGGGCTGAGCGCGCCGGTGCGGCCCACCTGGATGTCGATCGCCTCGAGCCGGGTCCAGGCGGTTTCGGCGGGAAACTTGTGCGCCAGCGCCCATCGCGGCGTGGTGGACCGGATCCCGAGCCGGCGCTGGTAGGCGAGATCGTCCACCTTGTAGACGACGCCGTCGATATCGTAGCCGAGGCTGGCGCGCTGCGCCTCGATGGCGCGATAGTGCTCCAGCATTTCTTCGGGGCCGTCACAACGGCGCGTGAGCGGATTCACGGCGAACCCGAGCGCTGCGAGCCGCTCCAGCGCGCCCGACTGGGTTTCGGCGAGGGGTTCGGAGAGCGCGCCCCAGCCATAGGCGAAAAAGCGCAGCGGACGGGCGGCCGTCACCGAAGGGTCGAGCTGGCGCAGCGAACCCGCGGCCGCGTTGCGCGGATTTGCGAACCCCCGGGCACCGGCGGCCTCCTGCCGCGCGTTGAGCGCGGCGAAATCCGCATGGGACATGTAGACCTCGCCGCGCACCTCCAGAAGCTCCGGCGCGCCATCGAGAGTTGCGGGAATATTCTTTATGGTTCGGGCATTTGCGGTCACGTTTTCACCGGTCTCGCCATCGCCGCGCGTGGCGGCCACCACCAGCCTGCCCGCCTCGTAGCGCAGGCTGAGGGAGAGCCCGTCGATCTTGGGCTCGGCGGTGAAGGCCAGCGGATCTTCGGCGGCGAGCCCGAGGAAGCGGCGCAGGCGCGCGTCGAACTCCTGCACCTCCTCATCGGCGAAGGCGTTGCCCAGCGAGAGCATCCGCTCGGCATGGGTGACCTTGGCGAAGGCCTCCGAAGGGGTCGCGCCCACCTGCTCGGAGGGGCTGTCGGAGCGCTTGAGGCCGGGAAAGCGCGCCTCGATCTCGGCGTTGCGGCGCTTGAGCGCGTCGAAGGCCGCGTCGTCCATCACCGGGGCATCCTCGGTATGGTAGGCCGTGTTGGCACGGGCGAGGCGCCGCGCGAGATCGGCCAACTCGCCCGCGGCCTCCGCCTCGGTCAGCGAGGCCACCGGGCGGGCGCCCGCTGCCGGCTCCCGTTCCGCGCGCGACTGCTTTTCAGACATCGGTGCCTCCCGCGTGACCACAGCCGAGGTGATAGGGGCGCTCCGGGGCCCGGTCCAGTGCGCGGGTGCTCAAGGGCGTTGACAGCCTCGCCGGCCGGCATCAAACTGGATACAGTATCCGCCATGTGGATATCGACGTCACGCCGCCGGTATCCCCCCAAGGGAGCTACGCGCCATGGGCCTGCGCATCGCCATCGACACGGGTGGCACCTTCACAGATGTCGTCGCCATCGACGAAACGACCGGAATCAGCCACGTCGTGAAAACCCCCTCCACCCCGCACGATCCCTCGGAGGGCCTGCTGGCGGGCGTCGACAAGGTGCTGGCGCTGGCCGGGGCCACGGGCGCCGATGTCACCCAGCTCCTGCACGGCTCCACCACCGCGACGAACGCGGTGCTCGAGCACAAGTTCGAGGGCCTCGGCCTGATCGTGACCAAGGGCTTCCGCCATCTCATCGAGATCGCGCGCCAGTCCGTTCCGGATGGTTACGGCAACTCGCTGTTCTGGGTGAAGCCGCCGCGCCTCGTGCCGCTGCATCTCGTTGGCGAGGCGCCGGGCCGGATGGATCACACCGGCAGCGAACTCGAGCCGCTGGACGAGGCCGCCACGCTGGACGCGGTGCGCGCGCTGGTGGACCAGGGCGTACGCTGCATCGGCGTCTGCCTGCTGCACTCCTACGCGGCTGCCGAGCACGAAGAGCGCGTGGGAGCGCTCATCGCGGAGCATTTCCCCGATGTCTTCGTCTCGCTCTCTTCGAAGGTGCTGCCGGAGTACCGCGAGTACGAGCGCGCCATGACCACGCTTATCGACGTCATGGTCAAGCCCTACTGCAAGACGTACCTGCAGCGCGCGGGGGATGCGGTTGCCGAGAAGGCAGGCGACATTCCCTTTCTCATCATGCAGTCGAACGGCGGGGTGGTGCGGCACTCCACCGCCGCGGAGAAGCCCGTCACGATGCTGCTCTCAGGCCCCGCCGGGGGCGTGCTCGGCGCGGTTCATCTTGCGCGGCTCGCAGGTTACGAGAACATCCTCACGCTCGACGTGGGCGGCACATCGACGGACATGTCGCTGGTGACCGATCTCAAGCCCCAGATGACGAGCTACTCGATGATCGAGCACTACCCGGTCAAGACGCCGATGCTCGACATCGTCACCGTGGGCACCGGGGGCGGCTCGCTGGCCTGGGTGGACGATTACGGCAACCTCAAGGTCGGCCCGCGGTCCTCGGGCGCCGTGCCGGGGCCGATCTGCTACCGCCGCGGGGGCGACAAGCCCACCGTGACCGATGCCGCCGCCGTGCTCGGGCGCCTGCCGAAAGCGCTGGTGGGCGGCGAGCTGGAGCTCGATGTGGAGGGCTCCGCCCGCGCCTACGACACGCTCGGCACCCAGTACGCCATGCGACCCGAGGAGGTGGCCGCCGGCGTGATGGAAATCGCGACCGCGAACATGGTGAACGGCATCCGCCAGGTGACCACCACCCGCGGCAAGGACCCGAGCCGCTACGCGCTGGTGAGCTTCGGGGGCGCCGGCGGGCTCTTCGCCACCGACGTGGCCGAGTTCCTCGACGTCAAGACCGTGATCTCGCCGCCGAACCCGGGCAATCTCTCGGCCTACGGGCTGCACGTGTGCGACGTGAAGCAGGACTACATCCGCACCATCGTTCGCCAGCAGTCCACTTCGGACGGGGCCGAGATCGAGGCCGCCTGGGCCGATCTGGAGGCCACCGGCCGCAGCGAGCTTGCCTCGGAAGGGGTCGCCGCCGACCACATCCAGCTGATGCGCTCGGCCGACATGCGCTATGTCGGCGAAGGCCACGAGGTCAACGTGATGG
Source organism: uncultured Rhodobacterales bacterium (assembly GCA_964466745.1). Taxonomy (GTDB): domain Bacteria; phylum Pseudomonadota; class Alphaproteobacteria; order Rhodobacterales; family Rhodobacteraceae; genus CAYXOX01. Next base: position 14,856 of record CAYXOX010000007.1, on the reverse strand, counting down.
TTCCGGATGGCTACACCGGCGCGGCGGCGCTGGACCACGCCTGGGAGGCGTTCCACGACGTGCATTTCGAGACCTTCGGCTTCGATTACCGCGGCGAGCAGGACGTGGAGCTGGTGAACCTGCGGGTGCAGGCGGTGGGCGAAGCCTCCCGGCCGGCCACGCAGGAATACCCGGGCGGCGCGAGCGAAGCGCCGCCCAGTTCGCGGCGGGCAATCTTCTTCCGCGGCCCTGGCTGGGTGGAGTGCCCGATCTACGACCGCACCTCCCTCGCCCGCGGCCAGAAAGTCGCGGGGCCCACGGTGATCGAGGAATACGGCTCTACCGTTGTGGTTCCTCCGGGCTGGGCCGCGCATCCGGACGCCTTCGGCAACCTGATCCTGGAGAAAGCCAATGCCTGACACCACCGCACAGGTCGCCCTCGGCCCCATCGAGCTGGAGGTCATCACCGGCTCCATCCGCTCCACCGAGCTCGAGATCGAGGCGGCGGTGGAGCGCACTTCGCGCTCGCCCATGATCCGCGACCAGCACGACTACCGCGTGGCGCTCTTCGACGCGAAGGGGCGCAAGCTCACGGGACGCAGCTACTCGGCGCTGGTCGAGCCGGTCTTCGAGTATTTCGAGGAAGGCGACATCCACGAGGGCGACGTCTTCTTCTGGAACGATCCCTACAACTCCTCGGGCGGCATCGGCCACGTGCCCGACCTGTGCACCACCGTGCCGATCTTCCACGAAGGGCGGCTGATCGGGTTTTCGCAGGTCTTCGGCCACCACGACGACGTGGGCGGATCGGTGCCGGGCTCGCTGCCCGTGAACGTGCGCGACCAGTGGGCAGAGGGGCTCGTGATCCCGCCCATGAAGCTCTACGACAAGGGGGTGCTCAACCAGGGCGCCTACAACATCGTGTTCCGCAACTCGCGGCTGGGCGAGCACCTGCGCGGAGACGTGGACGCCGAGATCGGCGCCGCCAAGCTCGGCTCCCGCCGGGTCGTGGCCCTCGCGGAACGCTACGGCGTGGACACGCTGGAGGCCGCCTTCGACGCGATGATCGCGAATTGCGCCGAGACGCTGCGCCGCGAGCTTCTGCCCAAGATCGCCGACGGCACCTACACCTGGGAGGACTACGTCGAGTTCGACGGGGTGGAACGCGACCACCCGCCCCACGCCTTCCGCCTGACGGTGACCAAGACCGCCGACAGGATCCACATCGATCTGACCGGGACCGACCCGGAGGCCGCGGGCCCGATCAACTGGCCGCTCGACTATGCCGACGGCAAGTTCCTGCGCAAGTTCATGGCCCCGGTGCTGCGCTCGCTGGCCGACACGCCCGAACGTGCCGCCGAGATCGACATCAACGAGGGCGCGCTCGAGGTGATCGAGGTCACCTTTCCGCCCAAGGGCACGCTGGTGACACCCACCTTCGGCAAGCCCACGGGGATGCGCTTCTTCCTCTTCCTGCGCGTGCTCGGGGCCTTCGCCGGCGTGCTGGCCAAGGCCACGAAGGGTCATATCCCGGCCGACCACGAGACCATCCGCATCTGGGGCATGCACGGCGGCAAGACGGCGGACGATTTCTACCTCTTCCGCGAGGTGCTGGGCGGCGGAGCGCCGGGGCGGCCCTGGGCCGACGGGTCGGACGTGGTGCATATCGTGCCCAACTCGCGCAACCTGCCGGTGGAATTCTCCGAGACGCGCTTCCCGATCCGGGTGGAGCATCTCGGGCTCGCCCAGGACAGCGCCGGCGCCGGATTCCGCCGCGGCGGTTTCGGCTACGACAAGCGCATCCGCTCGCTGCTGCCCTCCTCGCTGATCTCCAACGCCGACCGCTCGGAACTCTCCTGCGTGGGCATCAACGGCGGGAGGGCGAGCGCGCCCTACGGCGTTCAGGTTCACCGCTCCGACGGCAGCGTCGAGCCCGCGCCTGGCATGTCCGACAACGTGAAGGTCGGTGCGGGCGAAATCGTGCGACTCGTGACGACAGGCGGCGGCGGCTGGGGCGATCCGCTGCGGCGCGAGCCGGAAAGGGTCGCCTACGACGTGACCTGCGGGCTGGTGTCCGAAGCGGCGGCCCGCGAGGACTACGGCGTCGTGGTGGTGAAGTCGGGCCATGTCTACACGGCCGATGCGGAGGCCAGCGCCGCCCTGCGGGCGCGAATGATCGCCGAGCGCGGCCCCCTGCCCCTCTACGACCGTGGCCCGCGCTTCGCCGAGCTTCTCGCGGCGGGCGAGATCAGGCGCCCCGAGGGCTGGGACGATCCCGACGCCGGCTGGCACGCCTTCGACAGCCACGTCTACCCGGAATGAGGACCGACCGATGAGTGCCGAAACCCGCATGGCCCACATGACCCAGATGGAGGTGGGCGCCGCCATCGAGGCCGGCAAGCTCGTGATCCTGCCCACGGGCGCCACCGAGGCCCATGGCCCCCACATGCCCACCGACACCGACAGTCACCAGGCCGAGTACATCGCGGTCGAGATGGCGAAGCGTCTGGATGCGGTAGTGGCGCCCGTGATCCCCTACGGCATCTCGAAGACCTTCGAGAACTTCCCGGGCACGCTCTCGCTTTCGATCCCGGTCTACCAGGAGTTCGTCTACGAGGTTGCCTCGGCGCTCGTGAAGATGGGTTTCCGCAACCTGCTGATCCTGAACGGGAACCGCCCCAACGGGACCTCCAACGATGCCGTCGCCCGACGGCTGCAGGACGATCTGGACGAAGAGTTCGACTTCATGGTGACGGCGGTCAGCTACTGGGAGCCGGGCGCCGAGGCCGTCCACGCCCTGCGCTCCTCGCCCGTGGGCGGCATGGGCCATGCCGGCGAATTCGAAACGTCGTTCCAGCTCGCCACCCGCCCCGAGCTTGTCCACATGGAGCGGCTCGAGGGCGTCCACGCACCGCTTGTCGCGTGGGATCTCGTCGCGCCAATGGTGCCGGTGCGCACCTACGCGCGCAGGCCGCGCCCGCAGAAGGGGCACGCCGCGATCTTCGGCTATCCGTTCGACGCCGACGGCGAGCGGGGCAAGGCCTTTATCGACGCCGTCGTGGACGCCATGGTGGCGCTGATGCAGAACGTCTCGCCCTCCTACGAAGAGCGCAAACCCTGACCCGCGGAAAACACCCCATGGATCGAACCGGCCCGCACGCCAGTCACGACGCGAATCTCTTCCGGCTGCTGACGGCCCGCGCGGCCTCGCACCCGCATGCCGCGGCGCTCATCGCGCAGGACGGCGCGGCCTGGAACCATGCCACCCTCGCCAGGGAAGCCACGCTGCTGGCGGAGGCGATCGCCGAGGCGGGCGCCCGTCCCGGCGACCGGCTGATGATGCAGGTCGCCAAGTCCCCGCGCGCCGTGGCGCTCTATCTGGCCTGCCTGCGCGCCGGGGTGATCCTGATCCCGCTCAACCCGGCCTACGGGGCCGACGAGCTCGATTACCTCGCCGCGGATGCCGAGCCCTCGGTGATCGTGGCCGACCCCGCCTCGCCGTTCGCGAAGGGTTCGGTTGCGGCAGCGGCATCCGCCGAGGTGCTCACCCTCGCCGCCGACGGCAGCGGCACGCTGGCCGAACGGGCCGGCAAGCAGCCGGGCACGGCCGCCCCCCACACGGCCGAGCGCCACGAGATCGCGGCCATCCTCTACACCTCGGGCACCACGGGCAGGCCCAAGGGCGCGATGATCAGCCACGACAACCTCGCCTCCAACGCACGCGCGCTCTGCGAGACCTGGGGCATCACCTCCAACGACACGCTGCTGCACGCGCTGCCGATCTTTCACACCCACGGGCTTTTCGTGGCCATCAACACGGCGCTGATCGCGGGCGCGCCGATGCATTTCCTTCCGAAGTTCGAGCCCGACGCCGTTTTCGCGGCCATGCGGCGCAGCACGCTGATGATGGGCGTGCCCACCTTCTACACGCGGCTTCTGGCCGATCCGCGCCTGACGCGGGAGGCCACCGCGCACATGCGGCTCTTCATCTCCGGCTCGGCGCCGCTCCTGAGGGAGACGCTCGACGCCTTCGAGGCGCGCACCGGGCACCGCATCCTCGAACGCTACGGCATGACCGAGACGAACATGATCACCTCCAACCCGCTCGACGGCGAGCGCCGGCCGGGCGCGGTGGGCTTCCCGCTGCCGGGGGTGGAGATCCGCATCGCCGACGAGTCGGGCAGCGCCCTGCCCCGCGGCGAGATCGGCGGCATCGAGCTGACCGGCCCGAATGTCTTTCGCGGCTACTGGCGGAACCCGGCCAAGACGGCCGAGGAGTTCCGCCCCGATGGCTGGTTCCGCACCGGCGATCTGGGCCGGATCGACGCGGAGGGCTACCTGCACATCGTGGGGCGCGCCAAGGACCTGATCATCACGGGAGGCTTCAACGTCTACCCCAAGGAGGTCGAAGGCGTGATCGACGCGCTGCCGGGCGTGGCCGAAAGCGCCGTGATCGGCGTGCCCCACCCCGATTTCGGCGAGGCGGTCACGGCCGTTGTCGTAGCCTCCGATCCCGCCGTCGATCCCGAGGCGATCCGCGAGGCCAGCCGCGAGAAGCTCGCCGCCTTCAAGGCGCCGAAGGCCGTCCGACTGGTGGAGGCCCTGCCGCGCAACGCGATGGGAAAGGTGGAAAAGGCCAAGCTTCGGGCTCGTTACGCGGACATCTTCGGAAAATGAGACCGGCTCGGGCCATATCCGCGGCGCCGAGAGCGCCCGCAGGCAGCGCCGAACGGCCCGGGAGCGGGCGATGAGCGCACAACCGCCCCCGCCCGCGCCGGCCCGAGAGGGGCACGGACGGGCACCCGCGCCGAAATCGGGCCCCGACGCGCCCGCGCTTCCTTCCAGGCTGTCGGGCTTTCTCAACTCCGTGGCCGATGCCGGGCTCCACCTCGTCCGGCGGCGGCGCACCGGCGGCCCACCGGCGGAGCCGGGGCCGGGCGAGATGCGCGAACTCTGCGAGGCGCTGCTCTCGACCCTTGGCGAAGCCTCCGGCACCGCGCTGGCGCGCCGCGCCCTGCAAGCCTACGAGGCGATGGGCGAAGAGGATCGTCGCGCCTTCTTCGGCCTCCTGCGCGATCGCTTCTGCGTGGACGAAGCTGCCCTGCGCAAGGCCGCGGCTGACTACGCCGAGAGCGGCACCGACGAGGCCCGGCGCGCGCTCCTCGCCCTCGCCGAGCCGCCGCGGCAGGAGCTGTTCCGGCGCCTGAACATGGCCCCCGACGGCACCGCCGCGCTGGTGGACATGCGCCGCGCGCTGATCGGGGAGCTCCGACGGGATCCGAGCCTTTCGGAGGTGGACGCGGACATGCGGCACCTCTTCGCATCGTGGTTCAACCGAGGCTTTCTCACGCTGCGCTCGATCGACTGGCAGACGCCGGCCGCCGTGCTCGAAAAGCTGATCGAGTACGAGACCGTCCACGAGATGCACGGATGGGACGACCTGCGCCGGCGCCTTGCGGCCGACAGGCGCTGCTTCGCGTTCTTTCATTCCGCCCTGCCGAACGATCCGCTGGTGTTCGTGGAGGTGGCGCTGGTACGCGGGCTCTCCAGCCGCATCGGCCCGATCCTGGCGGAGGACCGCCGGATCACGCCCGCGCAGGAAGCCGATACCGCAGTCTTCTATTCCATCAACAACTGCCTCGAGGGGCTGCGCGGCATCTCCTTCGGCAATTTCCTCATCAAGCAGGTTGTGGTCGAGCTGGCGCGCGACGTTCCGGGCGTTGCCACCTTCGCCACGCTTTCGCCCGTGCCGGGCTTCGCGGGCTGGCTGCGCGAGCTTCGCGAGGCGGGGCGCCTCGGCCCGGATGCCGCCGCGCTGCTGGCGGCGCTCGACCGCCCCGGCTGGCCCGAGCAGGAGGAGGAGGGCCTGCCCGACCTTCTCACCAGCCTCGCGGCGCACTACCTGCTTCACGCCCGCCGCGGCACCCAGCCGCTCGATCCGGTCGCCCGGTTTCACCTGCGCAACGGCGCCCGGCTCGAACGCGTGAACTGGCTGGCCGACCCCTCGCCCGAGCGGCTCGCCGAAAGCCACGGGCTGATGGTCAACTACGTCTACGACGTGGACAGCATCGAGCGGAACCACGAGACCTACGTGAAGGGCGAGGGCATCGCCCATTCCCGCGCCGTGGCCGAGATGGCCGCAAGCGCGCCGGCGCTGACCCCGGAGCCCGCGCTGTGAGCGCCGCGGAAACCGCGCTCTGGCAGCGCCCGGCGCGCGAGGTGGCCGCCCTGCTCGCCGCCGGAGACATCGCCCCCGGCGAGGCGCTCGACAGCGCGGAGGCGCGGGTGGCCGAGGTCAACCCTTCGGTGAACGCCCTGCCCACCCTCGCCTTCGCCGAGGCCCGGGCCCGCGCCGCGCGCGGCGCGCTTCCCGCGCCGCTGCACGGTCTTCCGGTGCCGATCAAGGACAGCGTCGCCACCGCCGGTATCCGCACGACTTGGGGCTCGACCGTCTTTTCCAGCCACGTGCCCGCGCGGAACGACGCGGTGGTGGACATGCTGGAGGCCCGGGGGGCGCTCGTCTTCGCCAAGTCCAACACGCCCGAGTTCGAGGCCGGCGCCCACACCTTCAACGAGGTCTTCGGGCTCACGCGAAACCCCTGGGAACTCACGCGAACCGCCGGAGGATCGTCGGGCGGTGCGGCCGTGGCGGTGGCCACCGGCATGGCCTGGATCGCCCAGGGCAGCGATTTCGCGGCCTCGCTGCGCAACCCGGCGGGCTTCAACGGGATCGTCGGCCTGCGGCCCTCGCCTGGCGTGGTGCCGCAGGGGCCCAACGCGCTGCCGTTCCAGAGCCTCTCCGTGCACGGACCCATCGCGCGCGACGTGGCCGATTGCGGCTTCGCGCTCGATGCCATGGCCGGCGCGCACCCGGCCGATCCCTGGGCACGGCCCCATGCGCCGGGCGCCTATGCCGCCGCCGCCCTGCGGCCCGAGGCGCCGCGGCGGCTCGCGGCCAGCGCCGATCTCGGGATCACGCCCGTCGATCCCTCCGTGCGCGCCGCCTTCGGCATGGCCATGGAGGCGTTGGCGCGGGCCGGGGCCGCTGTCGAGGAGGCCCGGCCGGAGCTCTCGGAGGCCCATGCCGCCTTCGGCACGCTGCGCGCCGTGCAGTTTGCCAGCGCGTGGAGCCACCTGCTCGGAGAGCACCGCGCGGCGATCAAGCCCGACGCGGTGTGGAACATGGAGGCGGGCCTTGCCGCGACGGGCGCAGAGATCGCGTCGGCCGAACGGGCGCGCACAGCGCTGCGGGCACGGCTCCTTGCGTTTCTCGACGAACACCTGGCGCTGGTGCTGCCCACGGCCATCGTTCCCCCCTTCCCGGCCACGCTGCGCTACGTGTCCGAATGCGACGGCATCGAGTTGCCCGACTACGTGCGCTGGATGGCCAACTGCTACGCCATCACCCTCGCCGGCTGCCCGGCGATCTCCGTGCCCGCGGGCTTCACCGCCGACGG
>CAYXOX010000007.1:0-7410 GCA_964466745.1 uncultured Rhodobacterales bacterium | reverse complement strand
TGCCATTCGGGCTCCAGATCGTGGCCGCCCCCCACGAGGAGGCGCGCCTGCTTTCGCTTGCCGCCTGGGCCGAGGCGGTGCTTGCGCCGCGGCGCGCAACGCCGATCGATCCGCGGGAGCCGGCGGCATGACGGCGCGCGGGCTTCTCTCGGCCGAGACCTGCGCCCTCGTCGTGGTGGACATGCAGGAGCGGCTCGCACCCGCCATAGCGGACATCCACGACATCACGCAGGGCGCGCGGGCGCTCCTTGAAGCTGCAACTGCGCTCGGCGTGCCGGCGGCCTTCACCGAGCAGTACCCGCGCGGGCTCGGGCCCACGCTGCCGGCGCTGAGGGCCCTGGCACCCGGCGCGCCGGTCTTCGAGAAGACCCGCTTCGATGCCGCCGCGGAGCCCGGCGAACACCTGGGGCTCTGGGCACGGGGCAGCGGCCGCCGCACGGTGCTGCTCTGCGGCACCGAGGCCCATGTCTGCGTGCTGCAGACGGCCTTCGGGCTCGCCGCGCAGGGGCAGGACGTGGCCGTGGTGGCGGACGCGACCGGCGCGCGGCGCCCGCAGGACAGGGCGCTGGCGCTCGAAAGGCTCGCGCGCGCGGGCATCGGCATCCTGTCCGCCGAGATGGTGCTGTTCGAATGGCTGGGCGAGGCGGGCACGCCGGAGTTCCAGGCCCTGCGCGGCACCATCAAGGCGCTCGGCGCACGCAAGGGGCCGACCTGATGCCGCGGGCGAGGAAACATCATCTGCGCAAATTTTGTGCGCGACTTGAGTGGCCGGGCCGAGCATCGGGCAATACTATCCGATCAGAGGGTCATGTTATCCGCTATATAGACACGAGGGGTGTGCTTATGGATAAATTTCCGGGCAGGGTCCGGGGGGGCAGCATGTGCCCGCGGACGAAGCGGGGGGCATCGACGTGAAACCGGCATTATTCGAGTATTGCGCCGCCACCTCGGTGGAGGACGCCTGCGCCCGGCTGGCGGGCACGCCCGGAGCGATGGTGCTCGCCGGCGGCCAGAGCCTCATTCCCGCGATGAATTTCCGCCTCGCGGCGCCGCCGATGCTGGTGGATATCTCGCGGATCGCCGCCCTGCGCGAGATCGAGGTGAAGGACGGCGCCGTCACCGTGGGCGCCGCCGTGCGGCACCGGGAGCTGGAGCGCCACGGCGAGGCCACGCGCGCGATCCCGCTGATCGCGCAGGCGCTGGAGCACGTGGCCCATGTGCCGATCCGCAACCGCGGGACCACCGTGGGCAGCATCTGCCACGCCGATGCCGCCGCCGAGATGCCGCTGGTGCTTCTGCTCACCGGCGGGCACGTGCGGGCCGCGAGCACCGGGGGCAGCCGCGACATCCCCGCGGAGTCCTTCTTCGAGTTTCACATGACGACCTCCCGGCGCCCCGACGAGCTGGTCACCCACGCCCATTTCCCCGCCCTGCCCGCGGGGGCGCGCACCGTCTTCGCAGAGTTCGCGCGCCGCAAGGGCGACTACGCGCTGGCCGCCGTGGGCGCGGTGATCGTCACCGGCCCCGACGGGAGCATCGCGGAGGCAAGGCTGGGCGCCTGCGGAATCGGCACGCGCCCGGTTCGGCTCGCAGCGGCGGAGGCCGCCCTGCTGGGCAAGGCCCCTTCCCCGGCGCTCTTCGCCGAGGCCGCAGCCGCCACCGCGGACGCCGTGACCGCCCCCGACGACAGCCAGGCCAGCACCGCCTACCGCCGGCACCTGCTCGCGGGGCTCACCGCCCGTGTGCTCGCGCAGGCCACCGGTGCCAGCGAGGAGGTACCCGCATGAGACGCAAGCCCGATTTCACCCTCACCATCCCCGACAGCTCGGAGGATGCCACCCTCCCCGTCACCGTCACGGTGAACGGCCACGAGGTGACGCGCGAGGTCTCCACCCGCATGCTGCTGAGCGATTTCATCCGCCATGAGCTCGGCCTCACCGGCACCCATGTGGGATGCGAGCACGGCGTCTGCGGCGCCTGCACCGTGATGATCGACGGTGCCGCCGCCCGCTCCTGCCTGACGCTCGCCGTGCAGGCCGACGGCGCCGAGATCCGCACGATCGAATCCGAGGCGGCGGCCGACGGCACCCTGAGCGCACTCCAGGCCGCGTTCATGGAGGCCCACGGGCTCCAGTGCGGCTACTGCACCCCGGGCATGATCATGAACATCCGCGCCCATCTCGACAGCGGCGATCCGCTCGACCTCTCCGAGGAGGGCATCCGCGACATGATCTCGGGCAATCTCTGCCGCTGCACGGGATATGCCAACATCGTCAAGGCCGTACGCATCGCCGTGCGCGCCACCGGACGCGCCTGAGGAGGCCCCGCCATGAGCACACGCACCTTCGGAACCCGCGTCTCGCGCAACATCGATCCCGAGCTCCTGCGCGGCGAGGGCAAGTTCACCGACGACATTCCCCTGCCCGGCGCGCTGCATGCGGCCTTCGTGCGCTCGCCCTTCGCGCGGGCCCGGATCGAGGGCATCGACGCCAGCGAGGCGCGTGCCCTGCCGGGCGTCGTCGCCGTCTATACCTGCGACGACATCGGACATCTCGACCAGAAATTCCCCCTGCTGATCCCGCATCCCTCGATGACCGATGCGCAGACCCAGCGCCCGCTGGCGCGCGACGACGTGTTCTACGTCGGCCAGCCGGTGGCGATGATCGTGGCCGTCAACCGCTACGTCGCCGAGGACGCGGCGCTGCTGGTGGACGTGGACTACGAGCCGCTGCCCGTGGAGATGGACATGGAGCAGGCCATGGCGGACGGCGCCCCGCTCGTGCACCCCACCCACAAGGGCAACATCGCGGCCGATTTCACGCAGGTCTCGGGAGATCCCGAGCGGTTTGCCGAGGCCGAGCACGTCACCACCATCCGCGTCCAGGTGGACCGCTCCACCGCCGCGCCGATGGAGGGCCGCACGGTGGCGGCCCGGTTCGACCATGTTTCGGGTGAGCTGACCGTGTGGGACGGCACCCAGGCGCCCATCGGCGTGCGCGGCGGGCTGGCCTCGCTTTTCGGCCTCGACGAGGACAAGGTGCGCGTGATCGCGCCCCATGTGGGCGGCGGCTTCGGGCAGAAGGTGATGTTCCCCTACGCCGACGAGGTGCTTGTGCCCTTCGCCGCCATGCAGCTCGGCCGCCCGGTGAAGTTCATCGAGGACCGGCGCGAGAACTTCATCGGCTCCAACCAGGAAAGAACGCAGATCCACGAGCTCACGCTTTACGCGAAGAAGAGCGGGGAAGTCATCGGTTTGAAAGATGATTTTCTGCACGATACCGGAGCGTTCATCCCCTACGGAATCGCCGTGGCGCAGGTCGCCTCGACCTCCATCGCCGGCCCCTACCGAATCCCGAACATCGAGGTGCGCTTCCGCTGCGTCTACACGCCGTCGGTGCCGGTCACGCCCTACCGCGGCTGCGGCAGGCCGCAGGCCTGTTTCGCGATCGAGCGCGCGATGGACCAGCTCGCGGAGGAACTCGGGCTCGACCGGTTCGAGATCCGCCGGCGCAACCTGATCCGGGACGATGAATTCCCCTTCACCCGCGAAGGTCTCCTTTTCGCCGACGGCCTCCGGGTGGAGCACGACAGCGGCCAGTACCTGAAGGCGCTCTCGATGGTCGAGGAGGCGATCCGGCCCCAGTACGAGGCGCTGCGCGCGACGGCTGAGGCCGAGGGGCGGCACGTGGGACTCGGCCTGGCCTTCTACGTGGAGGGCACCGGGCTCGGCCCCTACGAGGGCGGGCACATCAAGGTGCACCCGATCACCGGAAAGGTCTACGTCAACACCGGGCTGACGAGCCAGGGCCAGGGCCACGACACCGTCTTCGCCCAGATCGTGGCCGACGAGCTCGGCGTCTCGCCGCGGGACGTGATCGTCGTGGAGGGCGATACCGGCGCCTACGACTGGGGCGTGGCCACCTTCGCGAGCCGCGCCGCGGTGGTTTCGGGCAACGCGATCCACAAGACGGCGAAGATCGTGCGCGGGCAGATCATCCGGGCCGCCGCCAACATGCTCGAGGCCGAGGAAGGCCAGATCGTGCTCGAAGACGGTCACGCCGCGGTCGCGGGCACCAACCGCAAGGTGAACCTCGCCACCATCGCCACGGCCACCAACCCGCTGCGCTACGCCTTCAACGAAGCCGCGCAGATCGCCACCCAGTTCGCGCCGGCCTCGCGGCACGACGGCCCGCCGCTCGACGAGGGCCAGCACCCGGGGCTGGAAGCGACCGATTACTTCTCGCCGGCCTGCGCGACCTGGGCCTACGGCGTGCACGCGGCGATCATCGAGGTGGACCCCGTCACCTGCCAGGTGACCTTCCACCGCTACCTGTGCATCCACGACTGCGGGAACATGATCAACCCGACCCTCGTCGAGGGCCAGGTGATGGGCGGCTTCGCCCAGGGGATCGGCGGCGCGCTTTACGAGAAGATCGAGTACGATGCCGACGGCAACCTGACGAACGCCAATTTCGTGGACTTCCTGGTGCCTTACGCCACCGAAGTTCCCGATATCGAGATCCTGCATCTCGAGACACCTTCGCCCCTGAACCCGCTCGGGGTGAAGGGCGTGGGCGAGGCCGGGTGCATCGCGGTGGGCGCCACCGTCGCCTCCGGCATCGAGGACGCGCTGGCCGGGCCCAGCGGCGGGACGCGCTTCACCAGCGTTCCGATCACGCCGACCATGATCCAGACGGCGCTCGTTTCGGGGCAGCGGGCGGCGGCCGAGTGAAGAGAACCGAGCACCCAAGAACAGAAGCGGCGACGCCGCCGAACCCCATCAACCAACGGAGGTATCCGACATGAAATACTCTCTCGCACGCGCCCTCGGCGTTGCGGCCATCGTTGCCGCAGGCACGACGGCCGCCCAAGCCTTCGAGCTCGACGGCGAACCGAGCCCGGCGATGATCATCTTCGGCCCGGTCAACGACGGCGGCTGGAGCCAGGCCTTCAACGAAACGCGCCAGAACATGGAAGAAACGCTCGGCACCCGCATTCCCTTCGTGGAAAGCGTGCCCGAGAACGCCGCCGCCATCCGCCCGGCGGTAGAGCTCTTCATCGATCGGGGCGCCAACATCATCATCGGGTCGGCCTTCGGCTATTCCGACACCTTTGCCGAGCTTGCCGCCGAGTATCCCAACGTGGCGTTCCTGAACGGCGCCGGCACCACCAACGGCGAGAACCTGCAATCGTTCTACGGGCGCACCTACCAGTCGCAGTACCTGTGCGGGATGGTCGCCGGCGGGATCTCCGAAAGCGGCAATCTCGGCTTCGTGGCCGCCAACCCCTTCGGCCTCGTGAACTGGACCGTGAACGCCTACCTGATGGGCGCGCGCATGGTGAACCCGGAGGCCACCGTGACCGTGGTGTTCACCGGCGCATGGAACGATCCGGTCAAGGAGCGCGCGGCGGCCGAGGCCCTCATCGAGCAGGGCATCGACGTGATCGGCCAGCACGTGGACACGCCCACCCCGCAGCTCGTTGCCGCCGAGAAGGGCGTTTTCTCCACCGGTCACCACCGTGACCTCTCGGAGTTCTCCGCGGCCACGCAGTGTTCCTCCGTCTGGGTCTGGGACAAGTTCCTCACCCCGCAGGTGGAGCAGATCGCCGCCGGCACCTGGGAGCCCGCGCCCTTCGGCGCCTTCGTTTCGATCGCCAACGGCGGCACCGACATCGCCTGCTGCGGAGACGCGGTGAGCGAGGAGCTCGAGGCCATGGTGATGGCCGAGCGCCAGGCCCTCATCGACGGCAAGCAGATCTACGCCGGCCCGCTTTCGGACGCCGACGGAAACATGCGCGTCGCCGAGGGCGAAGTGCTGGGCGATGCCGATCTGTGGGGCATGGACTGGTTCGTGGAAGGCGTGATCGCCCAGTGACACCGCCGGTCGCACAGACTGCACGGAGCGAAGGCTCCGCGGCGCAAGACGGACCGGGGGCGGCGCAGGCCGCCCCCGCTCTCTCGCTTGCGCGGATCACCAAGACCTTCGGCGGGTTCACGGCGCTCGACGATGTCAGCTTCTCGCTGATGCCGGGCGAGGTTCACGCCCTCCTGGGGGAGAACGGCGCGGGAAAATCCACGCTCATGAACGTGGCCGCCGGGCTCTACATGCCCGACAGCGGCACCATCGCCATCCGCGGGCAGACCGTCAGCCTGCCCGATCCGTCTGCCGCCCACCGGCACGGCATCGGCATGGTGCACCAGCATTACAAGCTCGTGGGCCCGTTCACGGCGCTCGAGAACATCCAGCTCGAAAACGGGCGCGGCCCCTATGCGGCCTCGCTGGCGCGCTTGCGTGCCCGTGCGGGCGAGGTTGCCGGGCGCATCGGTTTCGCCGTGGATCTCGACGCCCGGGTCGAGGAAATGTCGGTCTCCGCGCAGCAGCGCGTCGAGATCCTGCGCATCCTCACAGCGGACGCCTCCATCATCATTCTCGACGAACCCACGGCCGTGCTCACCGATACCGAGGCCGATGCGCTCTTCGCCGCCATGCGCAATCTCGCCGCCTCCGGTCACAGCGTGGTGTTCGTGACCCACAAGCTGCGCGAGGCGCTGGCCTATGCCGACCGCATCACCGTGATGCGCGCGGGCCGCGTCGAGGGCACCGTCGCCCCGGGCGAGGTGGATGCCGCGACGCTCACCACGATGATCGTCGGCGAGCGCCTCGTGGAGCGCCCCCACCGCGCCGAGAGCCCCGGCCCTGTCCGGCTGAAGGTCCGCGGGCTCGCCCATGACAGCGGCACCGGACAGGCCCCGATCAGGGACGTGAACTTCGAGGTCCGGGCCGGCGAGATCTACGGCATCGCCGGCGTCGGAGGGAACGGGCAGAACCGGCTCGTGGCCCTGCTGACCGGGCTCGCCGAGCCAGATGCCGGCACGGCGGAGCTCGAGGGCGCTGGCGACATCGCCCGCCTCGGGCCGCGGCGGCTGCGGGCGCTGGGAATCGCCACGATCCATTCCGACCGCGCGAGTTACGGGCTGGCCGGCCCGCTGCCGGTGGCCGACAACCTCGGCGTGGCCGGCGTGCTGGCCGGGCGCTACGGCAGCGCCGCCTGGGTGGACCGGGGCCGGATGCGCGCCGACGCCGCCGCCGCCGCCCGCGATTTCGACGTGCGCGGTCTGCGCAGCCCGCAGATGCCCACGGGCCTTCTTTCGGGCGGCAACGCGCAGAAGCTGGTGCTGGCGCGCGAGTTCTCGCGCACGCCCTCGGTGGTGATCGCGCATTCGCCCTGCCGCGGGCTCGACGTGCGCGCCGCCGCCGCCGTTCACGAGCACCTGCGCGCCGCCCGCGACCGGGGCGGCGCGGTGATCCTGCTTTCGGAAGATCTCGACGAGATCCTTCTGATGGCCGACCGGATCGGGGTGATGCGCCGCGGGCGCATCGTGGCGGAATTCACTGCGCCGGCCGACCG
>CAYXOX010000006.1:7414-52960 GCA_964466745.1 uncultured Rhodobacterales bacterium | reverse complement strand
AAGCCGGATACGAGCCCGAGATGGCCTATTTCGAGTGCCTGCACGAGGTCAAGCTCATCGTCGATCTGATCTACGAGGGCGGTATCGCCAACATGAACTACTCGATCTCGAACACCGCCGAGTATGGCGAATACGTCTCCGGCCCCCGCGTGTTGCCCAAGGAGCAGACGAAGAAGGTGATGAAAGAGATCCTCACCGACATCCAGACCGGCAAGTTCGTGCGTGACTTCATGCAGGAAAACGCCGTCGGCCAACCCTTCTTCAAGGCCACGCGCCGGATCAACGACGAGCACGAGATCGAAAAAACCGGCGAGAAGCTACGCGGCATGATGCCTTGGATCTCGGCCGGCAAGATGGTCGACAAGGAAAAGAACTGACGGCTGTCCGATCGGTTGCGAAAAGGGCCCGTACGCGGGCCCTTTTTTCGTTGCGGTGCAGGCGTTTGCGTGGCACTTGGACGGCATGCTCGAAGCTCAGATCACCGCCAGAAGCTGGGTCATGCTCATCGCCCTCGGCCTTGTCTGGGGCACCACCTTCATTGTGATCGAGATCGCTTTGCGGGGCATTACGCCCTTCTGGCTCGCCGCGGCGCGGATCGGTTTCGCCACCCTCCTGATCTCGCTCATCTGGCTTCTGCGTGGCGCGCGGCTGTTTCATGGCCCGGCGCATCCGGCCGATTGGGGATGGCTCGCGTTCATCGGCGTGTTTTCCACCGCCGTACCCTTCATGTTGTTGAGCTGGGGGCAGAAAACGGTCACATCCGGTTTCGCCGGCGTCTCCATGGCCACCGTGGCGATCATGATCCTGCCACTCGCGCATGTGCTCGTGCCCGGCGAACGGCTGACACCGCGCAAGCTCGCGGGGTTCGCCATCGGGTTCGCGGGTGTCGTCGCTCTGGTCGGGCCGGGCGCCTTCGCCTCTACCGGGCTCGCGGGCGAAACGGCAGGCCGGCTCGCCTGCCTCGGGGCCGCAGCCTGCTACGCGATAAGCGCGGTTCAGATGCAGCGGCTCCCCCCCGTCGATCCGATCGGGCTGGGCGCGGTGCAGCTCATGTTCGGCACCTTCGTGGTCGTTCCGGTCGCCTACGCAACGGAAGGGCCCCCGCCCCTCCCCGACGCCCCGACACTCACCGCCCTCGCGGTGCTCGGCCTGCTGCCCACTGCCGCGGCCACGCTCCTGCGCATCGCGCTTATTCGCGGCGCAGGCTCCACCTTCATGAGCCTGGTGAACTACATCGTGCCGGTGGTTTCGGTCTTGCTCGGCGTGGCCCTGCTGGGCGAGGCCCTGCCCCCCACCTTTTTGCTCGCGTTCACACTCGTGCTCGCGGGAATGGGGCTCAGCCAATGGGCCACTCTCAAACGCCTCTTCCGGCGCTGACCCACCTTGCCTGCGCCGCGGACGACCGCATCACTCCGCGGCGTGGCGAAGCCCTCCGTGAAGGGGCGCCCAACGGGCGCGGGCGCGCTTCGTTCAAGAGCTGGACAGGATTGCGCGGATGGCCTGTAAGCCGGATTCTGTAACGGGGTCGCCCCCGCCGATGGCCATTCCTCTAGGCGACCGGTTGCCCGGTCGCTCAAGCTGCCGACCCGGACCCCGGGCCAAGGCCGCCCACGTGGGATCCCTATTTGGCATTGCTCCCGGTGGGGCTTGCCGTGCCAGGGCCGTTGCCGGCCCCGCGGTGGGCTCTTGCCCCACCGTTTCACCCTTGCTCCCGCGAACGAGAGCGGTCTGTTCTCTGTGGCGCTTTCCCTCGGGTTGCCCCGGCCGGGCGTTACCCGGCACCGTCGCTTCGTGGAGTCCGGACTTTCCTCGACGACGGGTGCCCTGGGGCCCCTCCGCCGCGGCCACCCGACCTTCCGCGCACGTTCCACCTAGGCGCGGCGCGGCGCCCGGTCAACCGCGAAGCGCCGGGCGAGATCGTCCGCGAGGGCACGGTCCGTCGCGTCTTCCGGGCCGGTTGCCCAGGGCCGGAACCGCAGACGGAATGCACGCAGCAGAAGATCGGGCGTTTCGGGATGTGCCGCGGGCGCACGGTAGCCGATGGCGGCCAGCGAAGCTGCAAGCGGGGCGCACGGATCACCGCCCGCGCCGGGCCACACCGAAAGCCCCCTGAGCGCGAGGCGGCGCCAGTCGAATCGCGGGCCGGGATCGGCCTTGCGATGGGGCGCGAGATCGGAATGCGCGATAACGCGCCACGGCGGTATTCCGTGGCGGCCGAGCACCCCTTCGAGAAGGGTTTCGAGGCGGGTCATCTGCGGTTCTGGGAAGGGGTGGCTGCCGGTGGCGACCAGCTCGATACCGATGGAGCGGGAATTCACGTCGTCCACCTCGCCCCAGGCGCCTGCTCCCGCGTGCCAGGCACGGGCCGCCTCGGGCACCAGCATTTCGGAACGCCCGTCGAGGCCCACCAGCCAGTGCGCGGAAACCTGGTGCTGCGGGTCGCAAAGCCGTGCGCGTGCCTCGGCGTAGCTCGCGATGGCCGTGTAGTGCACCACAACGATGTCGGGGCGCGCGCCGTTGCGGCGCGGGCCGTAGTTCGGGGAGATCGGCTCCGTCAGTTTCCGAGGGCCGCGCGGAACGGCGTCGGATCCCAGCCGCAGGCGTATCCGTCGCCATCGGGGTCGAGGCCGCGCCGGTCGCGCTGGGGCCCGCCGCGGGCGAGGAAATCCTCCTGCGCCAGATCGGGCGAAACATAGGACGCGCAGTTGCGCAGGGTACGGTCGCGGCTGCCCACAAGGTTGGAACGCGGATGGATCTTCGCGCCCACCGGGTGGGTGGTGTCGAGCGCGTATCGCACGATGTTCGGCCGCGACCCGCCGCTGCGCTGCGGAAGCGCCTCGGGCTCCACGATCTGGTACTGGGCTGCCTGGCGCCGCAGCCGTTCGGCATCGCTCTCGATCGTCTCGCGCGCGGCCACGGCGTCGAAGTCCTGCTCGTCGGAGATCCGCGGCGTCGTGGGGCCGATGCCGGCCGGCGCCGCGGCGCCCTGCGGCACGACGGGGCCGGTGTCGAGCACGGTTCCGGGGCGCACGGCGGCAAGTGCCTCGGCGGCGAGCTGTTGCTCGTCGGATTGCGGCGCGCCTGCAAACCCCGCCTCTCCTCGAGCCTGCCGCAGACCGGCCAGCGCGGCCTCTCGCTCGGCCTGGCGGCTCTGGTAGGCGTCGTAATCGCCGAAACCGACACCCGCCGCGCTGTTCGGCACGGTTGGTGCGCAGGCCGAAACGGCCAGAAATCCTGCGACGAACAATGCTGCGCGCATCTTGCTACCCGTGCCTCTCGGAGCGTTCAACGGGCCGTGTTCCGGCCTCTGAGCGCGTGTTACCACCACTTCTCGGGTTTTGCCACAAAACCTGCCGCCTCTTCCAGAGCATAGGCGGTGTTCAGCAGGTCGGCCTCTTCCCACGGGCGGCCGATGAGCTGCAGCCCCAGCGGCAGGCCCTGCGCGTCGAGCCCGGCGGGCACCGCGATGCCGGGCAGCCCGGCGAGGTTCACCGTCACGGTGAAAACGTCGTTGAGATACATCTGCACCGGATCGGCCTCGCTCATCTCGCCCAACCCGAAGGCGGCCGATGGGGTTGCCGGGGTCAGGATCGCGTCGACGCCGGCGGCGAAGGCCTCGTCGAAGTCCCGCTTGATGAGCGCGCGCACCTTGCGGGCGCGGTTGTAGTAGGCGTCATAGAACCCCGCCGAGAGCACGTAGGTGCCGATCATCACACGGCGCTTGACCTCCGCGCCGAAGCCTTCCGCACGGGTCTTCTCGTACATTTCCGTCACGCCGTCGCCCTGCGCGAGCCGCGCGCGATGGCCGAAGCGCACGCCGTCGTAGCGCGCGAGATTCGAGGAGGCTTCTGCGGGCGCGATCACGTAGTAGGCGGGAAGGGCGTATTTCGTGTGGGGAAGCGAGATGTCCACGATCCGCGCGCCCGCGTCTGCGAGCATGTCGCGCCCGCGGGCCCAGAGCACCTCGATCTCCTCGGGCATGCCTTCCATGCGGTATTCACGGGGGATGCCGATGGTCTTGCCGCGGATGTCGCCGGTGAGCGCGGCCTCGAAATCGGGCACGGCGAGATCGACCGAAGTGCTGTCGAGCGGATCATGGCCCGCCATCGCGGCCAGCATGATCGCGGCGTCGCGTACCGTCTTCGTCATCGGCCCGGCCTGGTCGAGCGAGGAGGCGAAGGCCACGATGCCCCAGCGCGAGCAGCGCCCGTAGGTGGGCTTGAGCCCGGTGATCCCGGTGAAGGCCGCCGGCTGCCGGATCGAGCCCCCGGTGTCGGTGCCGGTCGCGGCAAGGCAGAGATCGGCCGCGACCGCTGCCGCCGAGCCGCCCGACGAGCCGCCGGGCGTGAGCGGCGCCGAGTCGCCACCGCGGCGCCAGGGGTTGACGGCATTGCCGTAGGTGCTCGTCTCGTTCGAGCTGCCCATGGCGAACTCGTCCATGTTGAGCTTGCCCCGCATCACCGCCCCGGCCTCGAAGAGTTGCCGGGTTACGGTGCTTTCGTACTCCGGCCGGAACCCTTCGAGAATGCGCGAGCCGGCCTGACTTGCCACGCCCTTGGTGCAGAAGAGATCCTTCACGCCGATCGGAATGCCGCACATCGCGGGTGCATCGCCGCTGCGCAGCCGGGCATCCGCCGCTTCGGCCTGCGCGTGCGCGATCTCGGCGGTGGGGTGCACGAAGGCGTTGAGTGCGCCGGCCGCTTCGCTGGCGCGCAGACACGCTTCGGTGAGCTCAGCCGCGGTGAACTGGCCGGCGCGGAGCCCGTCGCGCGCCTCGGCAATGGTCAGGGTCGCAAGGTCGCCCGTCATCATTCCACCACCTTCGGAACGGCGAAAAAACCCTCCCGCGCGTCGGGCGCGTTGGCGAGCACCTGTGCCTGGCGGTTGCCGTCGGTCACGATGTCGTCGCGGCGCTTGAGGCGCATCGGCGTCACCGAGACCATCGGCTCGATCCCCTCGACATCGAATTCCGCAAGCTCCTCGATGAAGCCGAGGATGGTGTTGAACTCCGCCGCGAGCGCCGGAAGCTCCTCTTCCTCCACCCGGATGCGCGCCAGTTTGGCGACGCGTCGTGCTGTCTCGGTATCGATCGACATCTCGAGGTGTCTCCGCTCCTGATCGGGCAGCGTTTAGACCGCGCCCGCGCGGCTCGCAACCATGTGCCGGCGATAGACCTCGATCATCCAGCCCAGCATCACGCCGTTGAGCAGATGCCACATGAAATGCGTCCCGATGCTGATGTTCTCGCAGACCGTTTCGTCGAGGGAGCGGAAGACGAGCGAGATCACCAGGATGCCTGCACCCAGCGCGAGGCCGCGCGCCGTTGCCGGGGCCCGTCGCGCCAGTGCGGCGGCATAGAGCGCGATCAGCAGGGCGAGCGACCAGTAGCTGCCGGAGATCCGCAGGAACGGAACGAACTCCACCGCCCAGCTCACGGCCGCCGCGTAGGGGAAGAACAGCGCGGTCGCCCCGATGGCCGTCCAGAGGGGCAGGCGCCAGAAATCGCGGTTGGCGGCAAAAACGTAGGTGATCGAGAAGAGGAAGATCCCCAGCACGTCGAGCATGACCGACCAGACCGCCGCGAAGGTGTGCCAGAGCGTCGAGCCCACGCCGGTGAGCGCAAGGAAGGCCACGAGGGCAGTGGCGATGGGCAGATTCTCTCCGCGCGTGCGCTGCCACATCACCAGAGCTGCGATGAGGAACGCGAGGTTGCTCACCGCGTTGACCGGCTCCGACCAGAAGCTCAGGTCGGTACGTTCGCAGTAGATATCGATCTGCCGGGTGAGTTCCATCGACTTGCCCCGATGCGCGTGCCTGATACGCTCGGATTAACCGGAAGCGAGGAGGGACGCATCAATGAAGATCACCTGGCTCGGCCATTCGAGCCTGCGCATCGAGATCGCGGGCGAGGTGCTGCTTGTCGATCCGTGGTTCGGCGGCAATCCCTCGTTTCCCGATGCCCGGCTCGAGGAGGCCCGCGCAGGCGCAACGGCGATCCTGCTGACGCACGGCCATTTCGACCACGCGAGCGAAGCGGTGGAAACGGCGCGTGCCACCGGCGCCGTCGTCTACGGAATCTTCGAGCTGACCTCGTTTCTCGCCGAGGAAGGTGTCGAGACGGTGGGGTTCAACAAGGGCGGCACGGTGCGCATCGGCGATGTCGCGGTGACGATGGTCAACGCCACGCATTCGTCCTCGGTCACGGGGCGCGACGGCCCGATCTACGTCGGCGGCGAGGCCGGCCTGATGATCGCCGGCGAGGGCCTCACGATCTATGTCTCGGGCGACACCGACGTGATGGCCGACATGAAGATCTTCAACGATCTGCACGCGCCCGACATAGGCATCCTCAGCGCCGGCGGGCATTTCACCATGGACATGGCGCGCGCTGCCTATGCCGCGCGCAGCTTCTTCGAGTTCAAGACGGTGATTCCCTATCACTACAAGACCTTCCCACTGCTCGCGCAGTCGGCCCAGGAGCTTGTGGACGGCTTGCCGGGCGTGGACGTGCGCACGCCCGAGGTGATGGAGCCGATGGAGTTCTGAGCCGGATGGCGCTCGAAAACGCGACGATGGACCCGGGCCGGGGGATCGCGCGCGCCGCGGCGCGCGGCGAAAGGCCCCGCATCATGGTGATCTACCAGCATGGAACGGGGATCGGTCATGCCTCCCGCGCCGAGGCGCTTGCGGTTGCGATGAGTTGCGAGGCCGAGGTCACGCTCGTTTCGGGCGGCGTTCCGATACCCGGGCGGGAACCGCCGGAGGGCATCGGTTTCGTGCAACTCGATCCCATCGCCTGGGAGTACCGGTACGGCGCAGACCCGCGTTCCGCTTCACGGGAGCCCGATTTCGCGGCGACCAGCCGCCGCCGTGGTGCGCAGGTTCTTGCGGCGGTGCGCGCCACGCGGCCGGATGCGATCGTTTTCGAGTTCTATCCGTTCGCTCCGAACCGATTCGGCGGGGCCTGCGACCCGCTGATGCGGCAGCTGCCCCTCATGAAGGCGCCGCCGCTCTGCATCTGCTCTCTGCGATCCAGGCTGGAGTCGCTCGTGGAGGGGGGGCGCGCGGAATGCGGGCACGCCCGCGAGATGCTGCCCTCGCGGTTCGCCGCGGTGCTGCACCATGTCGATCCCCGCGTGTTCCCGCCGGAAGCCATGCCGGCGGAGGTCTTGCGGGCGATCGGCGGCGTGCCACTCCATCGGACCGGCTTCGTTCGGCGCAGGGGTGCATCCCATGCGGCGGCGCCCGAGCCGCGCGGCGGATTGCTGCTGTGCGTCGGGGGCGGCAGCACCGAGGGCGCGGAGTGGCTCCACAGGGTGCTCGACGCGCTTCCCCTGATGCGGCAACGCTCCGTGCCGGTGCGCGCGGTTTGCGGGCCGATGATGCCGGCCGAAGCGCGCGCCGGGCTCGTGGCGCGCGCGGGTGCGGGCGTCCAGATCATGGATCGGACGCGGGATCTAGAGGGCGCCATCGCCTCCGCCGATGCGGTCGTTTCGTTTGCGGGATACAACGTCGCCGTGGAGGCGCTGGCTCAGGGCAAGCCGCTTCTGCTCACCCCGAAATCCGCTTTTGCCTACGAGCAGGCCGAGAACGCGCGGGCGTTTTCGGACGCCGGTCTCGCCCTTTCCCTCCCGCGCGAGGCCGCGCCCGCGGAAATCGCCGCGGCGCTCGACCGGCTGCTCGCCTTCCGCCCGGCGTTCGTCCCCGATTGCAACGGGGCGAGGGTGTCCGCCGATCTGGTGATGGGCATGATCCGCCAACGCCGCGCGGCCCTGCGCTCCACCTGACCGGCGCGCCACGCTTGCGGGCACGCGAGTGGCGTGCTCAATCGCGGGGGTCATGCGCATGCTCGTTTCCCTCGCCGCGCTCTTCGCCTCGGTCGCACTTCTGCAGATCGCCTCCGGCGGGCTCGGCCCGCTCGACGCGCTTTCTGGATTGCAGCTCGGCTTCTCGACGGCCGAGGTCGGGCTCCTGGGCTCGGCCCATTTCGTGGGGTTCTTCATCGGTTGCTGGTGGGCGCCGCGCCTGATCGGAACGGTCGGCCATTCGCGCGCGTTCGCCGGTTTCACCGCGGCGGGCGTGCTTTCGCTCGCTGCGCACATGCTGGTGCCCGATCCCTACGCCTGGTCGGTCATGCGGGTGGCCACCGGCGTCAGCGTCGCCGGGTGCTACACCGTGGTGGAGGCTTGGCTGCAGGCCCGGGTCACCAATGCCACCCGCGGCCGGACCATGGGCGCCTACCGTGCCGTCGATCTCGGGGCCGGTCTCGTGGCGCAACTGCTGATCGGGGTTCTGGAGCCGGCCTCCTACGTGTCCTACAACCTGCTCACGATCATCTGCTGCGCCGCGCTGCTGCCGCTCACGCTCACCTCGTTGCCCGAGCCGAAAACGGCTCTCGCGCCCCGGCTGGCGCCTCGCCTTGCCATCGCGCGCTCGCCGCTCGCCGTGGTCGGCGTCATCGTGGCGGCGCTCACCAGCGCCTCGTTCAGGATGGTCGGTCCTGTCTACGGGCAGGAAGTGGGCCTCAGGGCCGATCAGATCGGGCTGTTCCTCGCTGCCTTCGTGGCCGGCGGCGCGCTTTCACAGCTTCCGGTGGGCTGGCTGGCGGACCGCTACGACAGGCGCTGGGTGCTGATCGGCCTGTCCCTGGCAGCGGCGGGCGCCTGCGGCCTCACGGTCGCCACTGCCGAGAGCGGCCCGGGCGCGGTGATCGCCATGTCCGCGTTCTTCGGCTTCACGGCCTTCCCGGTCTATTCGGTCGCCGCGAGCCATGCCCACGATTTCGCGGACGACGGCGAGCGGGTGGAGCTTTCGGCCGCGCTGATGTTCTGGTTCGCCGTCGGGGCCATCGCCGCGCCGCTCGTCGCCTCCGGGCTGATCGAGGCTTACGGGCCAGGCGCCATGTTCGCCCTGATCGCTGCGGGCCATGTCGCGCTCGTGGTCTTCGGCCTCGCGCGGATGCGGGTGCGCCCGGCCCGGGAGAGCCGCACGCCCTACGTATACATGCCGCGCACGAGCTTCACGATCGGGCGGCTCCTGAAATGGCGCCGCAATCGCCGCCCCTGACCCTGCCCGCGACTTGAGGCGGATCAACGCCAGTGCTCGCCAAGCCGCTAGGCTGGCCCCCCGGTGAAACGGAGGAGGCACGCATCATGGAACTCAGATTCGATTCGAAGGTCGCCATCGTCACCGGCGCCGGTTCGGGCATCGGCGCCGAGATCGCCCGGCAGCTCGCGGCGTCGGGCGCAACGGTGGTGCTCTCCGACATCGCCGAGGACGCGCCCCGCGCCGTTGCCGTTGAGATAGAGGCGGCCGGCGGGCGCGCGGTGGTGTGCGCGGCCGATGTCTCCGATGCGCAGCAGGTGGCGCGCCTGGTCGCCTTCGCCGAGGATCGCTGCGGCGGGCTGCACCTGATGGTCAACAACGCCGGGATCGGCGGCGACCAGGGCCCGATCGCCGAGCAGGATCCCGCGAACTGGGCGAAGGTGATCGGGGTGAACCTCTCGGGCGTCTTCTACGGGATGCGCTACGCGATGCCCGCGATGGAGCGCGCCGGCGGCGGCGCCATCGTCAACATCGCCTCGATTCTAGGCAGCGTCGGGTTCCAGGGCGCCGGACCCTACGTGGCGTCCAAGCACGGGGTCGTGGGGCTGACGAAGGTCGGCGCGATGGAGGGCGCGGCGATGAACGTGCGGGTCAACTCGGTGGGCCCCGCCTTCATCAGGACGCCGATCCTCGCCGCCCTCGACGACGACATGCTCGGCGCCATCGCCGGCATGCACCCCCTGGGCCGCATCGGCGCCGTCACGGAGGTGGCGCCCCTCGTGCTCTTCCTGCTTTCGGAGCAGGCCAGCTTCGTGACCGGCAGCTACCACCTCGTCGACGGGGGCTACACGGCGCAGTAGCGGCTGGGCTCTGGCCCTTCGCGGCGCGCGCGGCTAGGAAGGCGCGCGGCACTCCAGCGAAGGGCCAGGGCCATGGCACGCGTTCTCATCACCTCTGCGCTTCCCTACATCAACGGCATCAAGCACCTGGGCAATCTCGTGGGCTCGCAGTTGCCGGCCGATCTCTACGCGCGCTTCATGCGGCAGCGCGGCCACGAGGTGCTGTTTCTGTGCGCCACGGATGAACACGGCACACCGGCCGAGCTCGCCGCCGCCAAGGCCGGCCAGGACGTGGCCGAGTACTGCGCGGAGATGCATGCCGTGCAGGCCGAACTCGCCCGTGGCTTCGGGCTGTCCTTCGATCATTTCGGGCGCTCCTCCAGCCCGCAGAACCACAGGCTCACCCAGCACCTCGCCGGGCGGCTGGCGGAGAACGGCTATATCGAGGAGGTCTCCGAGCGGCAGGTCTACTCGCCCGCCGACGGCCGCTTCCTGCCCGATCGCTACATCGAGGGCACATGCCCCAACTGCGGCTACGAGCGGGCCCGGGGCGATCAGTGCGAGAACTGCACCAAGCAGCTCGAACCCACCGACCTGATCGAGCCGCGCTCGGCGATCTCGGGCTCGACCGATATCGAGATCCGCGAAACCAAGCACCTCTACCTGCGGCAGTCTCGCCTTCGCGGCGAACTCGAGGCCTGGATCGACAGTCGCGAGGGCTGGCCGGTGCTCACCACCTCCATCGCCAAGAAGTGGCTCACCGACGGCGAGGGTCTCCAGGACCGTGGAATCACCCGCGATCTCGACTGGGGCATTCCCGTGCGGCGCGGCACCGAGCCGTGGCCGGGCATGGAGGGCAAGGTTTTCTACGTCTGGTTCGATGCGCCCATCGAGTACATCGCCTGCGCTGCGGAATGGGCCGAGGCCCACGGGCTGGCCGACGACGCATGGGAGCGCTGGTGGCGGACCGACAAGGGCGCGGACGATGTCCGCTACGTGCAGTTCATGGGCAAGGACAACGTGCCGTTCCACACGCTGTCCTTCCCGGCCACGCTGATCGGCTCGGGCGAGCCGTGGAAGCGCGTCGACTACATCAAGTCGTTCAACTACCTGAACTACGACGGCGGCCAGTTTTCCACCAGCCAGGGCCGGGGGGTCTTCATGGACCAGGCGCTGGAGATCCTGCCGTCGGACTACTGGCGCTGGTGGCTGCTCTCCCACGCGCCCGAAAGCTCGGACAGCGAGTTCACCTGGGAGAATTTCCAGGCCAGTGTGAACAAGGATCTTGCCGACGTGCTGGGCAATTTCGTGAGCCGCGTCACGAAGTTCTGCCGCTCGAAATTCGGGGAGGCGGTGCCGGAGGGTGGCGCGTTCGGGCCTGCCGAGGCGGCACTGGCCGAGGCGCTCGGCACGCGTCTTGCCGCCTACGAGGCGCATATGGAGGCGATGGAGGTGCGCAAGGCGGCGGCCGAGCTGCGCGCGATCTGGGTGACGGGGAACGAATACCTGCAATCGGCCGCCCCCTGGGCCGTGTTCAAGGAGGATCCTGCCCGCGCCGCGGCCATCATCCGCCTCGCGCTCAACCTTGCCCGGCTCTACGCCGTGATCTCGCGCCCCTTCATCCCCGATGCCTCCGCTGCCATGCTGACCGCGCTGGGCGACAGCGAGGCAGGCTGGCCCGACAGCGTTCCGGCGGCCCTCGAGGCGCTCGGCCCGGGCCATGCCTTCGAGGTGCCCGAGGTGCTTTTCGCCAAGATCACCGACGAGGCCCGCGAGGGCTGGGAGGCGCGCTTCGCCGGTCAGCGAGGCTGACGGGAGGGCGCGCCCCGCAGGCCGCCGGCCCGGCCAAGTTCGGGGCAGGGCCCGTGAGAAGGCCTCGATCCTGCTTCGGCGCCGCGGCGCGAGCGGCACCGAAGGGCGCGCCGCCGCCGTCCGCGATTTCCTCCCCCATACCCCAGCTTGAAATCCGACGCGTTTCGTGGCGCAGTTGTAGGGCCGTGAAGTGACAGCCCGAGAAGCCCGAACGACGCGGGCGGGAGGTTCGCAGATGGAAAGCAACCTGCTGGACTACTGGCGCGAAGGCTCGCACGACGCGTTCGATGCCCTCTTCGACCACGCGCCGGTGCTGATGCACAGCATCGACGCCGAGGGTCGCCTGCTGCGGGTCAGCCGCTACTGGGCGGCGCTTCTCGGCTACGTCCCCGAGGAGATGGAGGGGCGGCACGCTTCCGATTTCCAGACACCGTCTTCGAGGGCCCATGCGGCTGCGGTCGTCCTGCCTGCGGTGCGCAGGGACGGGCGCGTGCACAATCTCGCCTGCGAATACCGGGCGCGGGACGGCGCTGTCATCCCGGTTCTGTTCTCGGCCGTGGCCGAACTCGATTCCGACGGGCGCATGCTGCGCGCCCTTGCCGTGCTTACCGACAATCGCGCGGCGCTGGCCGCACAGGAAGCCCTTGCCCGAAAGGCGGCCGAGGCCGAGGAGGCGAGCGCGGCGAAATCGCGCTTCCTCGCGGCCATGAGCCACGAGATCCGCACACCGATGAACGCGATCCTCGGCTTTGCCCAGCTTCTGGAGCTTTCCCCGCTCGACGAGCAGCGGCGCGGGCATGTCGCCGCGATCCTGCGCGCGGGCGGCGACCTGATGAACCTGCTCACCGATCTGCTCGATCTCAGCCAGGTCGAGGCGGGCCACATGCGGATCGAGAGCCGCGAGGTGGATCTGCACGCGCTGCTTGAAGAGGTCGCGGACTGGTGGGTCTCCTCGGCGCGCGAAAAGGGCCTGCGGTTCGTGCTCACGGAGGAACGCGGCCTGCCGCGCATGGTCCACACCGATCCGGTGCGGCTGCAGCAGGTGCTGAACAATTTCCTCGGCAACGCGCTGAAATTCACCGAGGAGGGGCAGATCGGCCTCGCGGTCGCCCATGTCTCGCGTGACGGCGACGACGAGCGCCTCCGCTTCGAGGTGTTCGATACCGGCCCCGGCCTGACGGCCGAGGAACAGTCCCGCCTCTTCAAGCCCTTCGTCCAGATCGAGAGCGATTTCGGAAAGGATCGCGGCGGCTGGGGGCTCGGGCTTTCCATCTGTCACAGCATCGCCGAGGCAATGGGGGGCGATGTGGGCGTCACCTCCCGACCCGGCGAAGGCGCGGTGTTCCACTTCGAGTTGCCCGTGCGCGTGGCGGAAGAGCCGATGTCGCGCGCCCGCCGGATGGAGGACGACCGCCGCCCGGCCGAGGCCCGCGCCGACGGCACCGGCCTGCGGATCCTGCTGGCCGAGGACAACGCGCTCAATCGCGAGGTTGCCACCCGCATCCTGGAAAAGGACGGCCATGTGGTGACGGTTGTCGAGGACGGTTTCGCCGCGGTGAAGGCGGCCCATGCCAGCCGGTTCGATCTGGTGCTGATGGATGTGATGATGCCGGGGCTCGACGGGCTCGGCGCCGCCGAGCAGATCAGGATGCTGGGCGGGGCGCGGGGCAGCGTGCCGATCGTCGCCTGCTCGGCCCATGTCGCGCCCGAGGCCCAGGCGCGCTACCGGGCGGCGGGGATGGACGGCTTCGTGCCGAAACCCATCGACCGCACGATGCTCGATACCGAGATCGCCCGCGTGCTCGGGGAGCGCGCCGCGCCCGGCTGACACGGCGCGCCGGAGACGTCACCGTTGCGGGTGGGGTGGAGGCGTTGCCCCTGCGCCGGGCGCCTAGCCGGCGGATTTGGCGGGGCGGCGATGCACCCAGTCGTTCTGGCCGATGTGATAGCGCCGGGGCAGGTGGAATTCCTCTCGGTAGCGGCGCGGTTCTCCGAATTCGAAATGTGCATCGTGCACCAGCACGTCCTGGCGCACGATGGGCCAGATCGTGTTGCGCAGGAAAACCTGGTCGGTCGTGACGTTGTTGAGCACGCGGTTCTGCGCGCCCAGGTGCGCCTCGATCCGCTGGCGCATCTCGCCGATGTTGCCGCGCACCGCGCCCCACATCCCGGCGAGGATCAGCTCGGAATGGGTGGGAAGATCGCGCATCACGTGGAACGCCCGGTTGGTGGCGAGCCAGTCCTCCACGGCGGCGCGCTCCTTGATGTTCATCACCGAGTCCGCGTCGCGCACCAGGTAACGGTCCACGGCGGGGTCGTCTTCCACGAGGAAGCGCCAGAAGAGGCCGTAGCGCGCTGCGGGCATGTCTTCCGGCGCGCGGACCAGCGCCGCGCCCTGCGCGAGAAGCGTTCTCCGGGCGTCCTCGGGCAGGCTGTCGTCGTGGTAGATCCGCACCGACCAGCCCGGATAGAGGTACCGCGTGACGATGCTGTTGAAGATGGCGCCGTCGATGTAGCGCCGGTCGTGCCCCCACAGCGAGAAGGCAATGACGTTCGAGCGGGGCTTCTCGATGTCGAAGGGCGCAAGACGCGGCGTCAGTTCGGGGGCCTCGGGTGCCGCGGCGTCTTTCAGGCGCAGGCTTTCGGTGCCGTGGCGCACCGCGGCGGCGGTATCGCCCAGCGCCCCTTGCATCATGCACATCAGGTCGTTCCAGACGATGGGATCGAAGAGGTCGCGGTGCTCGGCGAGCAGCGCGACCGCCTCGGGCGCGCGCCCCTGTGCCCGGCGGGCAAGCGCGAGGTTCTTGGCGTTCTCGCCGCTCTTTTCGGCGGCGAAGATCTTCTCGGCCTGGCCGACCAGCGCATCGGTCTTTCCCGTCCGGTGATAGTGGACGAGAAGCAGTTTCTCCATCATCAGCGTCCGGTCGGGCGCGGTTTCGAGGATGCGCGCCTCCTCGGCGCTCATGCCGCGCGCGGGGTCCTTCGTGGCCGCGGCGACGATCTCGCGCGCCCGGGCGGCCGGCGGCGCCGTGTTCATCGGCCGCCGGCGACCGTGAGGCCGCCGCCCGGCTCGAAGAGTCGCGCCATCCTGTCGAACGACGCGATGTTGTGCTGGATGCAGGAGATCTCCACGCGGTCGCTCAGGTCGCCCTTCACGAAGGCACCGTAGGCGGCGAACCATTCCCGCTGGAGGCGCAGGTTTTCCAGCGCCGCCTGCGCGGCCGCCTGGCGCAGTTCGGGGATCGCCTCGCGCTCCGGCGCCATGGCGCTCAGCCGCAGGTAGCCCGCGAGCGCTTCGCTGCGCCGCGCGATCGGAATGGAGAGGCGCCGGCGCCGGTACTCCGTGTCGGACAGGATGTGATCCACGATGCGAGCGCCGTGCAGCTCCGCGCGCAGCGGATCGGTGATCGGCGCGGCAGCGGCGAGCGCGTACATCATCCCGTGGCCGTGGCGGTAGATGCCGTAGCTTTCGGCCGCGAGCGCTCCGAGGCTGTCATCGAGTGCCGCGAGGCGGGAAGGGTCGGGGCGATGCGTTTCAAGCGCGGTCAGCGCGAAGAGTGCGACGGCCGTATCCTCTCCGGCCGGTTGCTGCAGGGCTGTGCCGCTGCCCGGGTCGATCCGCTGCTCGAAGCTGGCCCCGGCCCGGCGGCGCGCCAGCAGGAAGCCGCAGAACTCTTCGGCCGCGTCGAGCCAGGCCTCGCCCGCGCCCGCCTCGTGTAGCGCGATCGAGGCCAGTGCGGCGCGCGCTGTGGTGCCGAGGCGCGCCTCCGCCTCGCCCTCGCCGAGAATGTAGCTGCCGCCGTGGCCGGAGCGGCGGAGGGTTGCATGGAGCCATTCCTGCGCCCGAGCCGCGGCGGCGGTAACGCCGCTCATGCCGTGGCGATGGCCGACGTCGACCATGGCCCAGACGGCCGCGCTGTGGGCGGCGGGGTCGTACCCTTCGTCCCGCGTGCCGTCGAAGAGGCGGAAGGCATGGATGAAGCGCCCGTCGGGCTGCACCAGCCGGGCCAGTTGCGCCGCGCCCCGCCGCGCGATCTCGGCGAATCCTTCGGGGCTCAGCGGAGGCGCGGGGGGCGCGCCGCGGGGTTCGGTTTCGGTCGTCATGCAGCGAGGTCCTTCAGGCCACTGGTACGGGCGGCCGGACTCGAACCGGCACGGGCTTTCGCCCCAGGCATTTTAAGTGCCATGCGTCTACCATTCCGCCACGCCCGCGCCATGCCGGCCCCCGACGTGCTATCTTCCGTCGTGCCGGTGCGCAACGTTGCCAGTCTGCCTTGGGCGCCCTGCACCGAGGCGCGGCCGGGGGCATCCAGCTGCGTCGCCCCGCTCAGGACGGCGGCTTGAGCACGTAGCTTGCGTTGAAGGCGATGCTGACCCGCTCGTCCTCCGCCTCGTTCGGGAAGACCCAGTGCATGATGTTCGAGGGAAAGATCAGCAGCTCGCCGGGTGCCGGGCGCGTGCGATACTTCTGCCGGAACGCCGCGATCCCGAGCGAGGCCTGCTCGGCCCCGCCGGGACAGGGGGAGACGAACTCGATCATCCCCGAGTTGCCCTCTTCCACCTCCGGCTGGTTCACGTAGTAGCAGCCCGACCACTGGAACCCGTCGTGCCGGTGCGGCGCGTTGTAGCCGCCCGGCGGGTTGATGTTGATCCAGCCGTTCGAGCGCATGGCGTGCGCCTTGAAATCGAATTGCGGGTTCATGCGCCGGGTGGCCGTGTTCACCGACCGGACGATGAACTGGCAGAGAGCCTTGAGCCCGGGCTCCGTGCGGTTGAACAGATCGGTCTCGGAATGCCAGCCGTTGCGGTTGGAGCGCTGGACGCCCGGGCTCTGCTCGCGCATCGCGCGGGCCTCCTCGAGGATCCGGGCATTGAGCGCCGCGGGCTCGTTGATGGTTGCGGTGAAGATCGGCACCGCGAACGGGTATTCCAGCTTGGTCGAAACCTGCGGCGTGCTCTCCGCCGCAGTGGGTTCTGGTTGTCCGTCCATGGCAAGGCCTCCGGAAGCGCTGTTTCGGGGCCGTTTTACCCGTGTTGGCGCGTCAACGCCAGTATTGGCGCGCGGGCAACGGTTCGGCGTCTCGGAGGCTCGTCAGGTTTGCCTCGCGGGGAACTCATAGCTCGGTGCCGGGCGGCTCCGTCAGCAGGTGCCGCTCCGAGAGCCAGGGGTTCAGCTCGAGCGCGCGCCGGATCGCGTCCTCGCCCTCGGCGCGTCGCCCCATGCCGATGAGCGTGAGGCCAAGCCCCGTGAGCGCACCGGTGTGGCGCGGGGCAAGCTCCAGCGTGCGGTCGAGATCCGGCAGGGCGGCCTCGAACTCGCCCATCAGGAAGCTGGCGAAGGCGCGCTGGTTGTAGCCCTCGGCGTAGTCCGGGCAGTAGTCCACCAGCGTGCCGAAGGTGGCGGCGGCCGTCTCGTAATCGGCAACGCGCAGGCGGGCGATGCCGCTGTCGAGCAGGCGCTGCGCCTCGGCATCGGGCGCGGTCAGCCGGATCTGCCAGACCCGGGCATCGATGCGCCGCGCTTCCAGCTCGGAGCGCGATTGCGCCAGCGCCTCGTAGAGCGGATCGAGCAGCCCCGGGAGCGCCGGCTGGCCGGGGCACGTGCCTTCCGCCTCGGCCGGCGCGCCAAGTGCTGCAACGGCCGCTGCCGCGGCGGCAAGAAAGCGCAATCCTGGGCTCATGAAGGCAAGCTTGGCGCATGGCGGCGCCGCGTCAAGCCCCGCGCCGGGTGCCGTGCGCGGGCCGCGCCGCCCGCGCCCGGCGTGCTTCGCGCTTGACCGGTGCGGCGGGCGGAGCGATGGAACGCGCATGTTCCCGCTGCGCGACCACAATCCTTCCACCCGGGTGCCCTACGTCACCTACGCGCTGATCCTGGCGAATGTCGGGGTTTTCGTGAGCTACGTCGGCCTGTTCGCCGATCCGCGGTCGCTGGAAGCCTTCTTCTTCGATTGGGCGATGATCCCGGCGCGGGTGAGCGGCGGCGAAGGGGCCGTCACGCTGGTGACCTCGATGTTCCTGCACGGGGGGTGGATGCACCTGCTCGGCAACATGCTCTTCCTGTGGATCTTCGGCGACAACCTCGAGGACGAGTTCGGGCATGGCGGGTTCCTGGCCTTCTATCTCGCGGGCGGCATTGGCGCCGCCGTGGCGCATTGGCTTTCCGCGCCCGGATCGCCCATCCCCACCGTGGGGGCCTCGGGGGCGATCGCGGCGGTGATGGGCGGCTACCTGCTGTTCTTTCCGCGCGCGCGGGTGGACCTGCTGCTGATCCTCGTGATCCTGGTGCGCATCGTGCCGGTTCCGGCCTGGGCGATGCTGGGGTTATGGTTCGCGCTGCAATTGCTCAACGGTGTGGGCAGCGATGCCTCCGTGGGCGGCGTGGCCTACTGGGCGCATGCCGGCGGCTTCGTCGTGGGCTTCGTTCTCGCGCTTCCGGGGTTCGTGCGGCGCGGCGGGCCGCGGTTCTGGAAACGCACGGACGGCCATCCGCCGCATCCCGAGGCGCGATACGCTCTGCGCCGCAGCAGCGTTCCGCGGGCCGGGCGCCGCCGCTAGGGGCGCGGCCTGCGTTGCGCGCCGAGGCGTGCCCGGTCAGCCCTTCACCGCCCCCGAGGTCAGCGCCGAGACGATCATCCGTTGCAGCGCCACGAACACCGCGAGCGCGGGCAGGATCGCCACGAGGCATGCGGCCGCGAGAAGCTGCGTGGTGGCGGCGTTGGTTGCGCCGGCGAAGGTGAAGATCCCGACCGATATCGGCCATTTCGAAGCGTCCGAGAGCATGATGAACGGGATCAGGAACTGGGACCAGTTGAGGATCATGTTCAGGATCAGGGCCGAGGCGATGCCCGGCGCCGCGAGCGGCAGCGTCACGCGTACGAAGATCTCCGCCCGGCCGAGCCCGTCGATCGCCGCCGCCTCTTCCAGCTCGCGCGGAACCGCGTCGAAGCTCGTCTTCAGCAGCCAGACCGTCACCGGGATGCCCGCCGAGATGTAGAGCAGTGCCGCGCCGAGATGGGTTTCGAGCAGCGAGAGCCTGTCCATGTAGCGATAGAGCGGGATCAGAACGACGAGGCCGGACACCATCTGCACCGAGAGGATCCCCATCATCAGCGCCGGGCGGCCGCGAAACCGCATGCGGGAAAACGCGTAGGCAGCAGGAGCGGCGAAGGCCACCGCGCCCGCGGCCCCGAGCGCCGAGAGCTTGACGGAGTTCCACAGGTAGGTGCGAAAACCGCCGTCGGTGATCACCTGCAGGAAGTTCGCGAGCGTCGGAGCCTCGGGGAAGAACCGCGCCGCCCCGAGAAACACCTCCGCCGGTGTGCGCAACGCAAGGGAGGCCAGCCAGACCACCGGGGCAAGGAAGAACACGGCGAGCGGGAGCATCGCGGCATAGGTGAGCAGGTTGCCGATACGCCCGCGGCGGCTCGCGATCATCGCCGTCCCTCCCGTGGCAGCGCCGCGGCGACGAGCACCGAGGCGCACAGCGAGATCGCGAGCAGCAGGATGGAGAGCACGCTTCCCCCCGCGAGATCGAAGCTGTTGAAGACCGTGGAATAGGCGAAGAGCGCGAGCACCTCCGTGGCGCGCCCCGGCCCGCCGCCGGTGAGCGAGAGGATCGCGTCGAAGGTGTTCAGCGTCATGATAAGGATGAGGATCGCGTTGACCGTGAGCGCCGGTCGAAGGTGCGGGAGGGTGATGAACCGGAACCGTTCCAGCGGCGTGGCCGCATCCACCGCGGCGGCCTCGTAGAGGGTCTCGTCGATGGACTTGAGCGCGGCATAGAGCAGGATCATGGAATATGCCGTGCCCTGCCAGACGGTGGCGATGATGGCCGACAGCATGGCGTTCGCCGGGTCGGAAAGCCATGCCACGGGGGGCAGGCCCAGCAGGCGCAGGGTGGAGTTGATCGCCCCGAAAGGCGCTTCGGAGAAGAGCATCTGCCAGATGATCCCGTTGGCGATGCCGGGGATCACCCAGGCGGCGAGCACGAGCGTGCGGAAGGCCAGCATTCCGCGCAAACCGTGGCGCTCGCCGCGCACCACCATCAGCGCGATCGCGAGCCCGAGGAGCATCTGGCCCGCCATGCTGCCCACGGTGAAGACGGCCGTGTTGCGCAGCACCGTGCCGAGCGCCGGGTTGCCGAGCGTTGCCGAAAGCGCCTCCAGCGAGAACGAGACCTCCCGATCGAGCAGCGATGCGTCGGTGAAGGCCAGCCGCAGCGCGTCGAGGATCGGGTAGAGGTAGAAGAGGCCGATGAAGAGCAGCACCGGCATCAGCCAGGGCAGCGGGCCGGCCAGAAGCCCTGACCGCCCCGCCGCCGGCGGGCGGGCCCGAGGCTCCGCATCGCCGGGGCGTGGGGGGAGCGTTGCGCTCCGATGGCCTGGCAGATCCGCCACCTGGCGTGTTCCTTCTTCGGCGCCCCGTGGCCTCGCCCTATTGCCGGGCGAAGGCCGCCTCGGCCGCGGCGCCGGCCGCGTCGAGCGCTTCGGCGGGTTCGGCTGCGCCCGACATGACCGCACCGAGAAGGATCTGGATCTGGTTGGAAATCTCCGGGTAGATCGCCACGCCCGGCCGCGCCCGGCCGTTTTCGAGGGCCGCCGCGAAAACATCGAACTCCGGCCCGGCATAGCTGTCGTAGGCGTCGTAAAGGGCTGCCTGGGTGGGCAGAAGGCCCTGGAAGGCGTTGCCCGGCCCCAGGTAGATCTTCGCGATGCCGGCGCACATCTCGACCTTCGCGGGATCGTCCGTGAGCGCCGCGATGGTCCAGCCGCCGGTGCCGGTGGCGCGCTGGTCGGCGGTCGGGCCCGGCAGTTCGGACGCTTCCCACTTCGCCGCCTCCTCGGGCGCCAGCGTGTTCCGGATCTGCCCGTACATCCAGTTGCCGCCGATGAACATGGCGGTCGTTCCCGCTGCGGCCGCGGCCAGCATGTCGTCGTAGCTGGAGATGGAGGTCACCCGGCCCGGTGCGGCGCCGGAGTCCACGAGCTCCTCGTAGAAGCGCACGGCTTCGAGGAAGCGCTCGCGGTTGTCGCCGAGGTGGAAGACCGGCGCGCCGGTCTCGTCGACGAGGCGGCCGCCCTGCGCCCAGAAATGGGCGAGCCAGTCGAAGGTGGTGGCCTCGTCGCGCCCGCCGTTGAAGAGGAGCCCCTCGTAGCCGGCTTCTACCGTGCCAAGGGCCGCCTCGCGCAGCTCCGCCCATGTCTGCGGCGCCTCGGGCACGATCTCGGTGTTGCGATAGAGCACCCGCAGATCGGTGAACCACCAGACGGCCAGCATGTTCCCGTTCTCGTCGGTGATGCCCTCGCGCACGTAGGGGAAGAAGTCGGCGATTTCCTCATCCGTGAAATGCGCGTTCATGGGTGAAAGAACCCCTGCGGCCTTGTAGGTGGCCAGTTGCGAGCTGTCGACCATCGCGCAATCCGGGCCGCGCCCGGCCTGCGCCTGCTCGATCATGCGGGCCTGCTCCTGGCTGAGGTTGCCGGTCTGGAGTTGTGTGTCGATGCGCCAGCCGGGGTTCGCCGTGATGAACTCGACGAACATCTCCTCGAAGGCGGCCGCGGTCGCCGGGTCGGAACTGTAGAGATCGAACGCGGTGAGGCGGAAGGTCAGGGAATTCTCGGCGTCGGCCGGGCCCACCCGGTCGCGCGTCACGAGATCCTCCTGCGCCAGCGCCGGACCGCCCGAAACCGTGGCGAGGGCCAGTGCGAACGCGGAAGCTGTCAGTCGGTGTGTCATGTCTGTCTCCGGACTTGCTAGGGGTTCATGCGGGTGGTCTTGCCGAAACGCGCGGGGCGCGGTCCGCTCCGGGCGGCGGCGCTAGGGGTCTGCGCCGATCACGCGGTCGGTTTCAGGGTCGATGAGGATCATGCGGTCCATCCCGAGGCGAAGAGGGATGCGTTCGCCGGGCCGCGGCATCGGCTCGCCGGTCAGCCTGGCGCACACGCGCTCGCCGCCGAAACCGAGATAGGCCAGCGTCTCCACGCCCAGCGGTTCCACCATGTGCACCGCCACCTCGGGCGCGTCGTTGCCAGCGCCCTGCGCCACGGCGATATCCTCGGGGCGCAGGCCGAACGTCACCTTCCGGCCCGCGAAGGCCGCATATGCCGCCTGCCGGGCCGAGGGTACGGCGAGCCGGGTGCCGTCGGGAAGAACGACATGCAGGCCGCCTTCGGCCGCGTCGAGACGCGCGTCGAAGATGTTCATGGCGGGCGAGCCCATGAACTCGGCCACGAAACGGGTGCGCGGACTGCGGTACACTTCCATCGGCGGGCCGGCCTGCTCGATCCTGCCCTCGTTCATCACCACCACCCTGTCGGCCATGGTCATCGCCTCGGTCTGGTCGTGGGTGACGTAGAGCGTGGTTGTGGGCATCCGCGCGTGCAGCTGCCGGATCTCGAGGCGCATCTGCACCCTGAGCTTGGCATCGAGGTTCGAGAGCGGCTCGTCGAACAGAAAGACGCGCGGCTCGCGCACCATCGCCCGCCCCATGGCCACGCGCTGGCGCTGCCCGCCCGACAGTTCCCGCGGCCGGCGCCCGAGAAGCGGCTCGATCTCGAGGATGCGGGCCGCCTCGCGCACCGCGGCGTCGCGCTCGGCGCGGCCGAGCTTCCGGCGCCGCAAGCCGAAGGCGATGTTCTGCGCCACGGTGAGATGTGGGTAGAGCGCGTAATTCTGGAAGACCATGGCGATGTCTCGCTCGCCCGGCGCGAGATCGTTCACCTTTTGCCCGCCGATGAAGAGCGCGCCTTCGGTGATCGTGTCGAGCCCGGCGACCATGCGCAGCGTCGTGGACTTGCCGCTGCCCGAAGGCCCGACGAGTACCACGAACTCGCGATCGGCCACGCAAAGATCGATGCCGCGCACCGCCTCGGTCTGGCCGAAGCGCTTGACGAGGCCCTCGAGGCGCACCTCAGCCATCCCGGCGCCTCTCGAAGCCTTGCCCGCCCGCTGTCATCCGCCCTCGCCCGCGCGTGCAAGGTGCACACCGCTCGTGAACGCGCCAACGAAGCGGTCGCGGAACGCGTCCATCCGCCAGGGCGGGAGGGCGGCGTCCGGCACCATCCCGGCACTCCAGCCCCAGCCGGCGACGCGCGCGACGGCCTCCGGCGGGCCGATGACATGCACGGGCACGTCGAAACTCGCGCTGCCCGAGATGAAATCGGCGGTCTGGTGATCGCCGAGGAGCACGATCAGAGGGCCGCGCCCTGCGCTGCGCTCGGCGTAGGACGTGGCCGCCTCGAGCGCGTAATCCACCGCATCGCGGTATTGGGCGCGCACGCGCTCGGGGTCGCGCCACACCACCTCGGGCGGGTCCCCGGCGCCATCCCATCGGGCGAAGACGCTGCCGTCGCCGAGGCTTTCCCACGGGAGCATCTCGGGCACCGGGGTCCAGGGTGCATGGGAAGAGATCAGCGCCACCTGCGCGAAGAGCGGCACCTCGGGCGGCGGTGCGCCCGGCGGGGTGGTCTCGCCGAGCAGGCTGTCGAGCGCGGCGAGGGTAAACTGGTCGGGCATCGTCACCCAGTTGAACGGGGGTCCGGCGTAGCCGAGATCGCGGGCCGCGAGCACGGTTTCGAACCCCATCCTGCTGCCCTCGGGCCAGTCGTAGGTCAGCGCGGGCATCACGGCCGCGGTGTGAAAGCCCGCCTCCCGCGCGAGGTGGAAGAGCGAGCGCCTGGGGCTGGCCAGCAACGCGCGGTAGCGAACCTGGTCGGCGATCCAGAGCCCGGAGGCGACGGAGGCGTGGGTCAGCCAGCTCTGCCCGCCGATCATCGGCGCGGTAAGCCAGCCCGAGCGCATGGCCAGACCGGCCGCCTCGAGCCGGGCCTCGGCGGCGCGGAGCGTTTCGGTATGGCGCGCGGCGTAGAAGGGCACGTCGAAGCTCGCGCGCCCGTAGCTCTCCACGTAGATGACGAGCACGTCGCGTTGGCCGAGGAGGTCGAAGAGCCCCTTGGCGCCGGCGAACGGATCGGATGATGCGGCTTCGGCGAAGCTGCGCAGATCGGCCGTTGTGCGGCGCACCATCTGGACCCGTTCGAGCCCGACGCGGGCGGTGAAGGCGGCCGCCGGCATGCGGGCTGGCAGGTTCCACGCGCCCCGGGCCTGGCCGATTTCCGCCACGGCGACCGAGGCGGAGGCTGCGGCGCAGAGCCCGAGGCCCAGCCGCCAGCGGAGCGCTGCGCCGGGAGGCTCCAGCCGCGACCAGACGCCGGTGGCCCACCACGCCGCGGCGAGGACTCCGAGGATCGCAAGCAGGGCCCCGGCGGCGGCGCCCAGCGCAAGTGGCACCCCGATGGCGCCGGAGCCGAGCCGCCAGGCGGCCTCCACGAGGTGCAGATCGACAACGGGGTTGAAGCCCCGGCTGTAGGACAGGAATGTGGCGTAATCGGCCAGTTTCAGCACGGCGATGGTGCCGAGCGTGGCCACAAGGGCGACCCGCACCGCAAGGCTCGCCGAGCCGCGGCCGGGCAGGGCAACGAGCCCGGCGAGGATCACCGGCAACTCCAACGGGAAGCGCAGGAGCGCGCCCCAGGTCATCGCCGCGGGGTGGTTTGGCTGGATGAGCAGCAGGTAGAGCACCGCTGCGGCCGCCGCGATCCGCAGCGCTGCGCGCACGCCCCTTTGCCCCTCCATCGCCGCTCTCACGACCGCGCTGCGCGGGCGGAGAGCCAGCGAATATCGACCCAGAAAGACCACGCGAGCAGACCGGCCGCCGCGAAGGCGGCGGCGTGCCCCACCGAGGCGGGAAGCACAGGCGCCTGCAGCGCGAG
Source organism: uncultured Rhodobacterales bacterium (assembly GCA_964466745.1). Classification (GTDB taxonomy): domain Bacteria; phylum Pseudomonadota; class Alphaproteobacteria; order Rhodobacterales; family Rhodobacteraceae; genus CAYXOX01. The sequence goes on along the minus strand of CAYXOX010000006.1, from coordinate 28,494 downwards.
CAGCGTGCCAAGCTGCACCACGCAGACGGCCTTGCGCGAGAACCGCGGAGGCAGCGGTGCGGCGAGCCAGGGCAGAACGAGGCTCGCGGCCCAGAACGCGTATCGAGCAAGCCCGAGCACCAGAACCGCGGGCCCGGCGGCGCCGGAGGCGAGGGCGAGCACGGCGAGGGCGAGCGCCAGGAGCGAGTCGACCTCCATGTCGAAGCGCGCTCCGAAGGCGGATGCCATTCCACCGCGCCTCGCGAGCCAGCCGTCCACCCCGTCGAGGCAGAGCACCGTCAGGCCCAGCCCGAAAACGGCCCAGCCCACGGCGGGGTCGGCGAGCGCCTGCGGCGCGGCCAGCGGCATGGCGAGGAGCGCAGCGAGGCTGCCGCGAAGATGGGTAACGACGTTGCACGCTCCGAGCCTGGCATGGCCGAAGCTGAAGGGAGCGCTGGTGCGCAACAGCCGGTAGACGGTGGCCGAGAACACGAGGTTGACCGCAAGCGCCACCGGCAGCCCGGCGGCGAGGACGGGGGCCGCCGCCACTGCGAGGCCGCCAATCACCGCCACGGCCGCGAAGTGCAGCGCGGAAAAGAGGGCAAGCGCTCCGGCGGGCTCGAACGAGCGCATCCGCGCCGCGACCAGTCTGTCGGGAACACCGTCGAAAAGCTTCATCCACCTGTACCTAAACCCGGCGGCGGGAAGTCAAGTTGGCACGCGGAACCGGCTCTGCTCGGCCCGTGGGGCGCGATCGGCCATTGATGCCGTCGCCGCCCGGCCTAGCATTCACGCTTGGAAAAGGTGCAAGGGGGCGTCCGGAGTGGCCCGATCCGTTGACAGATATGCGCCCGCGACGCGCGCCCTGCACTGGCTCGTCGCGCTCGTGGTCATCGTGACCCTGCCCGTGGGCGGGATCATGACGGGCGAGGGTCTGAGCCGCGGGACGCAGAACGCGCTCTTCATCTTCCACAAGAACATCGGCGTGGTGATCCTGCTGCTCGTGGCGGCCCGTCTCGTGTTGCGGGCCTTACAGCCGGCGCCGCCGATGCCGGCGCACATGCCCTCGTGGCAGCGGCTTGCCGCGCTCGCCACGCACTGGGGGCTCTACGCCCTGCTCGTCGTCATGGCGGTTTCGGGCTACATAAGGGTGGAGGCCGGCAACTTCCCCATCGAGGGGCTTGACGCGCTCGGGATCCCGCCGCTCGTGCCGGTCGACGAGGCGCTGGCGAAGACGGCGCAGTCGGTTCACTCCACGGCGCGCTACGCGCTTGCCGGCCTGATCCTTCTGCACATCGCCGCCGCGCTCCAGCACGGGCTCTTGAAGCGCGATGGCGTTTTCGGCCGCATCTGGCCGCCGCTGGGCCGCTAGAGCGCCAGCTCCGCGCGCACGGGGCGGTGGTCGGAGGCGGTGCGGATGCCCGGGCCGTCCAGCACTTCGAGCCGGCGCACGGCGCTCGGCACGTCGCACAGGATCCGGTCGAGCGGCAGCAGCGGGCGCGACACGGGGAAGCTCGCCGCGCTGGGGCCGCGCATCCTCAGGCCGGTGACGGCTGCGGAGAAGGCCAGCCCACCCCAGGGGCGCCATTCGTTGAGATCGCCAAGCAGCACCGTTGGCATGGCTGGGCGGCGGAACACGTATTGCCCGATCACGCGCATCTGCGCGATGCGCAGCGTCTGTGCGAGGGAAAGATGGGTGCAGATCACGCGAAGCAAGGGGCCGGGCCTGCCCAGCTCGATCGCCACGGCGCCCCGGTGGCAGCGCCCCGGCAGGTCGATCACGTCGGCGTGCAGGATTTCCCGTTCCGGCGGCACGAAAAGGATCGAACCGAGAAACCCGTGGCTCAGGGCGCCCCAGCGCAGCCGTGGATCCCGATGCGCGTAGCGAAGGCCGGTGGCCCGCTCGACCGCGGCGATATCGAGGATACCGCCATGGGGCGGGCATTCGTCGTCGGCCTCCTGCAGGCCGAGCACATGGGCGGAGCCGGGGGGGCACACCTCTTCGGCCAGCGTGCGCAGGATGCGGCCGGGGTCCACGAGGCCATCGGAGCCTCGGCCGCGGTGGATGTTCCATGAGACCGCCCGCATCGGCGCCGGGGCCGTCGCGGCGGCGTGGGGCGGCCGACTCCGGTCTTCCGGCTGCGCCGCGGCGCCGTCTGCCATCTCGCTGCCCTCCCGCGCGTCACCTTCGGCCCGCGGGAAGGGTAGGGGATTGTCAGCGCCGGTCCAGTTGCCGCGGTTGGCGGCATTGCCGGTGCGGGGGCGATTCCTTTGGGGGGGCGCAGTGCGGCAGCTGAACGACGCAAGAGGCGCGCGGCGGGCGCGGGCCGTGCTGCGGTTTGCCGTGCCGCTGGCAGCGCTTGCCCTGCTCTGGTTCGCGCTGGACATGGCGGCCGTCGGTGCGCTGCTCGCCTCGGCCGAACCGGCGCTTCTCTTCGCCGCGCTTGCCGCGCTGGCCTGCCAGAACGCGCTCTCGGCCCTGCGCTGGGCCCGTATCGCGCGGCGGCTCGGCCAGCCGATCGGCGACGCGCGGGCGCTTGGGGAGTATTTCCTCTCCCAGTTCCTGAACATGACGCTGCCCGCCGGGGTGCTCGGCGATGTCGGCCGCGCGGTGCGGATGCGCGGGGAGGCGGGGCTCCTGCGGGCTTCGCAGGCGGTGGTCATCGAGCGGCTGGTGGGCCAGGTAACGCTTTTCGCCGTCTTGGGCGCCGGGCTGGCGCTGGCCTCGCTGGGCGGCGAGCCGATGGCGTGGCCCGGCTGGGTGGCCGGTGTGGTGGCGGTGGCGGGCGCCCTTGCGGTCATTGCGGCGGCGGCCGTTCTCGCCGCGCGCCTGCGCGGGCGGTTCGGGCGGGCGTCGGCCGGGCTCGTCGAGGCGGTGCGGGCCTCCGTGCTCGCCCGCGAGGCCTGGCCGGGGCAGGCGATCCTGAGCCTGTGCATCGTGGTGTGCAACCTCGGCGGCTTCGCGCTGTGCGCCGCGGCCACTGGAACCGAGCTGGGCATGCTGGCGATCGTCACCGTCGTGCCGCTGGTGCTGGTGGCGATGGTGCTGCCGGTTTCCGTGGCGGGCTGGGGGGTGCGCGAGGGCGCCGCGGCGGCGCTCTGGCCGCTCGTCGGTGCCGCCCCCGAGGCGGGGGTGGCCGCCTCGATCGCCTTCGGGCTCGTGATCCTCGTTGCCTCCCTGCCCGGCGCGCTGGGCTTGCTCGCACCCTCTCAGGCGGACGGCAGATCGTCCCTGAGCCTCGCCACCTCCGGCACGCCGCGTTCCGAGCCGACGCCGAGCAGGCCGCCGGCGGCCGGCCCGCGCGACGACCACGCTGCCAGCACCGGCGCGAAAAGCATCGGCAGGAATACCGGCAGCACGAAATAGAGCGAGCCGAGCGCCGCCGCGACCGTCAGCGCGAGGCCCGCAAGGCCGAGGGTGGTGACCCAGCCCGTGGCCTCCCAGGCCTCGGCGAGGGTGAGCGGGCGCCCGTCTCGGTGGCTGGCCGGCCAGCCCGCGTCGCGCCCGCGCAGGACCTCCAGCACCGCGCGGATCTGGTAGGCCAGGAGAATGGGCGCCAGCAGCGCCGAGAACGCCAGCTCCGCCAGCGCGCCCGCCAGAAGCCTCGCGCGGGGCACGCGGCCCGGGCGCGCGAGCTCGTGCGCGAGCGCGGCGAGGCGGGGCAGCACGAGCAGGCAGATCACGGCGAAGACCAGCCCCTCGAATCCGGTCGGGAAGGCGGCATGCGGCTCGGTTCCGGTTGCCAGCGGGCGCAGGAGGCTCGCCAGAAGAAAGAGGGCCCAGGCGGGAGCCATGGCATAGGCGCAAAGGTTGAGGACGAAACTGAGGCGGCTCCAGCCGCCAAGGCCGGCGAGCCCGATGAGCCGGCCGTGCTGGAGGTTGCCCTGGCACCAGCGCCGGTCGCGGCGGGCGTGCTCCACGATGTCCTGCGGGGCTTCCTCGAAGGAGCCTGCGAGGTCCGGGTCGAGCCGGACCCGCCAGCCGGCCCGGGCGAGCAGGGCCCCCTCCACGTAGTCGTGGCTCAGTATATCGCCGCCCAGCGGCGGGGTTCCCGGCAGGGGCGCAAGGCCGCAATGGGCGGCGAACGGGGCCACGCGGAAGATGGCGTTGTGGCCCCAGTAGGGGCCCTCGCGCCCTTGCAGTGCGGCGAGCCCGCGGGCCTGCAACGGCGCGGTCAGGTGCGAGGCGAACTGCATGACCCGGCCGAACCGGGTGCGCGCCCCCAGCACGAGCGGAACCGTCTGCAACAGCCCGAGGCCCGGGTCGCCCTCCATGCGCCGCACCATTTCCACCAGCGTGTCGCCCTCGACGAGGCTGTCGGCGTCGAGCACCACCGCGTAGCGGAAGCGTCCGCCTGCCGTGCGCAGGAACTCCGCGATGTTGCCGGCCTTGCGCCCGCTTCTGTCGGCCCGGCGGCGGTAGTGGAGCGGAGCGCCGGGGGCGAGGGCCAGCAACGCTTCGAGGCGCCGCCGCTCCTCCCGTGCCACCTCCGGCCTGCTGTCGGAGAGAACCGCGAACTCGAAGAGATGCGCGTGACCGGAGGCCTCCAGCGAGGCGCGGACGGCGCCGATGCGCGCTACGGTCGCGGCGGCATCCTCGTTGCAGATCGGCATCAGGATCGCCGTCCGGCCAGCGGGCGCGCCGCGCGGAGGAGCAGGCGGCGACCAGCCGAGGCCGAGCAGGGCGAGGGCGCATCCCCAGGCGAGCCAGGCGCCGCTGGCGAACACCAGCGCGGCGCGCAGGATATCGATGCCGGCGACGCGCGGAAGAGTGCCGAGAAAGGCATAGGCCAGCCCGGAGGCGACCGCGAGGCAAACCACGCCGACACCTGCCCGCCGGAGGGCGACGCCGCGCATCTCAGGGCCTCGCAATGCGCAGGAGCCGCGCCCAGAGCCGCGTCAGCACCGGGCGCCGCGGCGACGCGACAAGGCGATGCTCGGGCATCGCCAGCGGGGCAGGCGGGGGTGGCTGCAGTGCCGGGGCGAGCTGCACGCCGGTCGGTTGTGCGGCTCGCGCCAGCTGGCTTGCCCCGCTTTCGGGTGGCGGCGCGGTCCGTGCCTCGGGCCCGGGCTCGGAAGGGCTCGCCTCGGCCTGTGCCGGGCCGCGCGTGCCATCGGCTTCGGTCACGCCACCACCCACTGGTTCAGCCAGGTTTCGGTGAGCTTGCGCCCGTATCCGGCGAGGTGGGCCGTCAGCTCCACGACGTCGCCCGGGGCCGCCGCAACGTCCATCACCAGCCGCCAGCGGCCGCTTTCGAGCCTGTCGAGATGGTGGCGCACGAGCTGGCCGCCGGCCACCGTCACGACGGGGGAAAGCCCGGCCCCGGCGCCGAGGCGGGCGAGTGGCCCCCCCTCGAAATCGACCGCGAACTTGCGGGTTCCGGGCTCCGGCGGCACGCCGGCGACCCCGCCGAGGCCGCTGCGCGTCTGCGCCACGATGGCGAGGCGGCCGTCGGTTTCGGGCGGCAGATCGCCCCAGGAGAGGCGGTAGCCGATCTCTAGGCTGTCTCCCGCGCGGATCTCCGCGGCGGGTGTCCAGAAGGCGGCGATGTTGTCGTGGGCCTCGACATCGGTGGGGATCTCCACGAGCCGGACGTGGCCCGGCCCCCAGTTGCCCCGCGGCTCGACCCGCAGCGAGGGGCGGCGGTGGTAGCGCGCCTCGGGATCCTCGAAGCGGTCCATGCCCCGGTTGCGCTGGTAGAGGCCAAAGGCGAGAGGCCCGTTCTCGGCGAACCAGGAGTTGGCGAGGCGCGCGGGGTTGTTGAGCTGGCGCCAGAGCACGTCTCCGTCGCGCCGCTCGATGCGGAGGCCCTCGCTGTCATGGACGGCGGGGCGGTAGTCGTCCATCCGGCCGGGGCCCGCGGGCGAGAAGTAGAACATCGAGGTCAGCGGCGCGAGGCCGAGCTGGCCCACATCGGCGCGGAAGAAGAGCCGCGCCGTGACGTCCACCGTGGTTTCGGCGCCGGGGCGGATCTCCATGCGGTAGGCGCCCGCAACGCTGGGGCCGTCGAGCAGCGCAGAGACGGTGGCGCCGCCTTCCGGCGCGCGGCGATCGAGCCAGAAGGCGCGGAAGGCGGGAAACTCCTCGGCGCGGCCGGTGCCGGTGTCGATCGAGATGCCGCGTGCGCTGAGGCCGTAGGCGCTGCCGCGGCCGAGCGCGCGGAAGTAGCTGGCCCCGAGGAAGCTTGCCACCTCGTCCCACCGGTCGGGCCGGTTGAGGGGCGCGGTGAGCCGGAAGCCGGCGACGCCTGGAAAGTCTCCCTCGGGCATGCCCTCGAAGTCTTCCGGCGAGAAGGTCATCGGCCGGATGCTGCCGTCGCTCACGTCGTGCAGATCCACGGTGGTGCGGAAGAGCCAGCCGGCCGGGTGGGGCAGCACGCGCATCGGGGCGCCCTCCGCCCGCCAGCGGGCACGCGCCGCGCGCACGCGTACGGCGCGGTGGGCGTCGTATCCCTCGGGCAGGGGGCCGGCCACCGGTGCCGGGGGCACGAACGGCGCGGCTGCCCGGGTGCGGGCCTCGCGGGCCAGCCACTCGAAGTCGAACGCCGCGGGCGCCGTCTGTGCGCCTGCCGGCCGCAGCGCCGGCGCGGCACCGGCCATGGCGGCGCCAAGGCCAAGCACGAGCGCGCCGCGCCGGGTCAGTGTGGCGGCCCCGTTCCCGCCCCTTGCCGTTGATGGATCCTCGTTCGGCATCACCCGGTTCGAGGTAGATCGCCGAGTGGCCCGTTCAAACGATTGGGGAGGTTTCAGGGCTCCCGCGGGCGTTCCCGGAGCCTGTCGCGCGAGGAGCCATGCAGGCAAACGTCACCCGGGCTCTAAACTGCCGGCTTCTTCTCGGCCGAGCGTCGCGCCCGGTCTGTGCGACCGGGCCCGAGCCCAACCAGTAGAAAGTGCATGATCCCGCACCAAAGTCACGAAGAATAGTAACTTTAGCGTGATGCCAAGTAAGCCTAAACACGTTAGAGTTGCAAATGGAATTCGAGAGGGCAAAGTAATCATCTGGATTAACAACTGTGAGCGCTAAAAATCCAGGCTCCCACCTTCGGCCTTGCCGGTTTCGGCCGGATTGAACGCGCGCAGGGGCACGACGGGCTCTGAGGAAGGCGACGAGATGGTCACGTTCAGGATCGATCACCCTCGACTGCACGGCGCGGCGAGCGCCGTTTCGGGCCCTCGGTTCGGCGTGCGGGCGTCACGGTGTTTCCGGTCCGCGTTCGCCGGGGCGTCCGCATGGGTCGGCGGGGCAGTCGCTGACCCGGCGGTCTGGTGCAAAACGGGAAACGATCAGGCCTTTCCTTGCGGGTTGATGCTGCCAGCCGGGGTAATCGACGCGCTGATGGCCACAGCGAATAACATTAAGCGATGGTTAGCGTTATCAGGCTGGAAAGCCAATTTGCCAAGATTGTATACTAAATCTCGAGCAGCAAAGCGGCGGAGCGTCCGTTCCGCCCTCGTGCCTGCAATTCCGCCTCTCCCTTCCGGCACAGTCGGGCCTGGCGGCCAGGGAGGGTAACCATGACGATCCAGCTCCGTCCGGACTCCGTCTTCGGCACCGCCTACAGCGACGCCGTGTTCGGCTCCAACATCCTCTTCGACCGCGACCAGCTGGGCGCTGACGGCACCTTCGACGACAAGGTCGAGCTTCTGGCGATCGACCAGATCCGCTACCCGGGCGGCGCGATCACCGAGCGCCTCTTCGATATCGGCAACCCCGATGCGACGGAGCGTTTCGACCCCGAGCGGGGCGAGGTGGTGGAGCTTCTGCCCTTCAGCGAATTCATGGCCTACGCGGAGGCCAACGACATCGGTGTGACCATCGTGGTGCCGACATGCGCCTGCCTTTCGAGCGGGCGCGACGCCAACGGCGACCGGTTTCCGATCACCGATGTCGAGGAGCTGCGCGGGTTCATCCGCGACACGCTGGACGGTGTCTACGGAAGCCCCCGGATCGATGCCTTCGAGATCGGCAACGAGTACTGGGGTTCGGGCGAGATGACGAGCGTGGAGTACGGGCGCGTCGCGGGGGAGCGGGCGCTCCTGCTGCGCGAGGAGCTCGACGCGCATCCGAACGCCGAGCAATTCGCCGATACGCGAATCCTGATCCAGGACGGGCACAACTTCGGCTCCGCGAATCTGAGCGACAAATATGCCGACCTGCCCGATGGCGCTTCCCAGCTTGCCGCACTGGAGCAGGACTACGGGATCGAACTGGGAGACGAGGCGCTCTATCCGAATGGCTCCGTGGCCTGGGCCTACGTTGCCAACGAACTGATCCAGGCCGAGCTCGACCCCGAGGAAATCGCCGCGATCGATGGTCTGGTCGTGCATCTCTACAGCACGCAGACGGACAACTCGCGCGACTTCCCCTTCCGGATCATCGAGCAGAGCTGGGAGGCCGAAACCTTCGGCGAGCTCGATCTCGTGGTGACCGAGTGGAACCAGAAGAACACCACAGCGCTGGACGCGCGCCAGGACTACGGGCTCGTGCAGGCCCACGAGATGCTCAATATCGTTGAGGTCTTCGCGGAATACGGGGTGGACGCGGCCCATGTCTGGCCGCTTCAGCAGAACACTGCCTCCTCGCTGGCGCGCGACGAGGGCGACCCCGCGCTCAAGGTGCCCGGCGAGATGTTCCGCATGATGTCCGAGAGCCTTCCGGGCACCCGGCCGATAGAGCTCGAGGGCGCGCGGGGCGGCGAAACCGAGCTTTCGCAGGGCGGGCTCGATGCCCACGCCTTCGCCTCCAACGAGAAGCTGGTGCTCTATTTCGTGTCCACCGATGAGGGTGGATTCTCCGGCGACATCGGGTTCGAGGCGCTGGTGAACGGCTACGATGGCGCGGCGCTGAGGGTGCTCGGCGTCGAGAACGGCGTGAACCCGGGAGAGGCCAACGCCCGCCCGGTGGTGGAAGAGCTCGATCCGGCAGACTTCCTCGAAGGTGCGACCCTCGATGTCAGCCTCGATGCGCGGGAGATCCTCGAGGTCGTGCTGAGCGAGCCCGACTTCACGCCGGAAATGCAGGCGGCCCTTGCGCAGGGTGCCTCCGATGACTCCGACCTCGGGGATCCGGGCGATGGGGTGGACGCGGGCGACGGGGGCCTCGACATCCCCATCTTCCAGCCCGACACCCCGCCGCCCGAAGAGCCGGGCAGCGACGCTCCGGACTCGCCCGGCAGCGACGGCGACGACGACATGGGCGACATGCTGGGCTTCGGCTTGCTCGCGGCGTTGCTGGCCGGGCTGCCGCTGTTGCTGCTGCTCGGCATGTGACGGGTCCGCGCGCGGGGCTGGAACAGGGCACCGCCGCCGGCCCCGGACGCTACGTTCACGGGCTGCCGGAGTGCCGGCCCGGGGGCCGCCTTGCCGCACCTTCGTGCCTCACTCGTCAGGGAAATTCTCGCAGAACGCCACCTGAATGCGCGGCTGGATCACCTGGTAAGCCTCGCCGCGCGCGGCGGCGGCGAGGGCGTTGAGCGTTTCGCGTGCCTCGACGCGGGGGTTCTGGTCGATCACCGCGTCGATGGTGCCGTCGAGCACGAAGGCACGGTTCGCCTCCGTCGCCTCGTGGCCGATCAGGACCACATCCATGGCCCGGCCCGCTTCGCGCAGCGCCGCCGCGATCCCCGTGATGCCGGCGCCGCTGTTGTAGATCGCCGCGAGATCGGGGTGCCGTTCGAGGACCGCTGCCGTTTCCACGCGAGCTGTCTCGCGATCGTCGTGCACCTCCAGCATCTCGACGATCTCGAGGTTGGGAAACATCTCGCGCAGGGCATGGCGGAAGCCGGCCTCACGCTCCTCGTGGCCCCTGTAGGCGAGCGAGCCGGCGAAGAGCGCGACCTTTCCGCCGCAGCCGCGCCCGAGGAAACGGCCGAGCAGGTAGCCCGCAAGCCTGCCGGCCTGCCGGTTGTCGACCCCCACATAGGCCACGCGTGGCACGTTGAGAATGTCGGTCGCGATGGTGACCACGGGAATGCCCGATGCCTCGAGGCCGCGGATCGCCTCGCGCACCAGCGGATGATCGAGCGCGACGAGGCCCACCGCATCGGTCCGGCCGCGCAGGGCGGCAATGCGCTCGGCCAGCGTCGGCGGATCGAAGGCCTCGATCAGCAGGACCCGCGCCACCAGCGCTTCGCGGGACTGCGCCTGCGTGCGCAACTGCTCGGCCAGCATGCGAATGAAGGTGTTGGTGCCTTCCGGCAGAAGGATGGTGACCTGCACCGGCGCCAGCGGGCGCGGCAAGGCCGGTTCGCTTTCCGCAAGATAGCCCAGCCGCTGGGCGGCGCCGAGCACGACCTCGCGGGTGCGCTGGCGCACACCCTCGCGGTTGTTGATGACCCGGTCGACGGTGGCGGGCGAAACGCCGGCTTCGCGTGCAACGTCCTGCAATGTGACCCGTGTATTCATTCGTCGATCCGCTGACCTGCCCCGGCGGTCCCTGGTTGCCCCATCAGTTACATCCGATGTCGCCATCATCAAGCTCGCAGGAACCTCGGCGGCGGCGCGCCCTTGGGAGCGTGCCGCCTGCCCGGCGACGGCCGCGAACGCGCCTCCAATTCTGGATGAATCATGGGCTTCAAGGCCGGACTCCGCGAATTTCCGGGCTTCGGGATGCAGGCCGGAGTGTTCGATTCGCCCCTCCGGCCCATCAGAAATACATCATTAAACATCAATCAATAACCCAAAAAACATCATTGATGATTGACTCGTGCGAAGAATTGATTGCATTTGAGGCATACAGGGTCGCTTTTGAACGACTCGCAGGGAGGACTTGCCATGTTGAAGGGACGCATGACGCGTCGCCGGCTTCTTGCCAGCGGTGCGCAGCTGGGGATCTACGGCGCCGCCATCGGCATCGCGCCACGTTTCATCCGGCCGGCCTGGGCCCAGGAGCTCGCGCCCGGAATGATCGGCGGGCCCACCGGCTTCGCCGGCGCCGAACGCTACCAGTACGGGCCCGACACGCCGGAAGGCCGCGCGGTGGAGGCGGCCCGCGCCATGGTGGGCGAAGGCCGCGCTCCGGCGCGAATCGTGCTGGGCCTCTCGGACGGCTCGATCGGCCAGATCACCCAGCCCTTTCCCGACGGGGCCCCGAGCGTGAAGGAGCTCTGGGAGCGCGAGACGGGCATCGAGATCGAGATCGTTGGTCTGCCGAACGGGCAGGAATTCACCAAGGTCATGCAGGACATCTCCACCCGTTCGGGCGGCTTCGACATCTACTCGACCGATTGGAACCGCCTCGGAGATCTCGCCGAATCCGGCGGCATCCTCGCGCTCGACGATTTCGTCGCCCGGCACCGGCCGGAGTGGGACAACCCCGAAGACGGCTATGTCAACGGCGAACAGGGCGTCTCGCTGCTGAACAAGTACCGCGGTGCGACCTACGGCGTGAGCCTCGACGGCGATTTCCAGACATGGGTCTACCGGCGCGACCTCTTCGAGGACGGGGCCGAGCAGGCGGCCTTCCGCGATGCGCACGGCTACGATCTCGCACCGCCGCGCACCTGGAAGGAGCTCGACGAGATCGCCGCCTTCTTCACCCGTCCCGATCAGGGGATGATCGGTTGTTCGGACCTGCGCAACCAGGGCTGGGGCTACACCAACTGGTACCAGCGCTACGTCAGCATGGACAGCCCGAACCAGTTCATGTTCGACGACGACGCCAACCCGCTGCTGAGCGGCCCGGCCGGCATCGCGGCCACCGACGAGTACGTGGCCTCTCTGGCACATCACTCGCCCGACGCGATCAGCTGGGGCTGGCCCGAGCAGTACGGCAGCTTCGCGCAGGGCAACACGGCGATGACCTGCGCCTTCTCGAACCTGCCCAAGTTTCTCGACAACCCCGGCAACACGGGCTCGGTCGTGCAGGGCAAGATCGGCTCCATGCTGCCGCCGGGTCGCGAAGTGGGCGGCGGGCTCGTGCGCCGCTCCGTGCTGTGGTTCTCGCTGACGGGCATGGTCAGTTCCCAGAGCGAGGCGCCGGAGGCCGCCTATCTGCTGCTCCAGTGGCTGGGCTCGGCGCGGATCTACGCCTGGATGACGGCGAACCCGGGCGGATACTTCGATCCGTTCCGGCTTTCGGATTTCTCCGATCCCCTGGTCCGGCAGACCTACCACGACTACCACATGGACGTCGTGCGCGAGACGGTGGCCCGCACCGTTCCCACCATCAACTACCCGGGCGCGACGGCCTTCCACAACGCGCTCGACGAGAACCTGATGGCCGCGCTCACCGGCGCCAAGACATCGGAAGAGGCGATGGAAGACACCGCTTCGGATTGGGTGCGGATCGTGCGCCGCACCGGCGAGGACAAGATCGTCGAAGCCATCGGCGCCGCCAAGACCGCCCGGCCCACCGTGATCGACAGCTGATCCTCCCCGCGGGTCCGGGCGGCGCTCCGCGCCTTCCGGGCCTGCATCCTTCGCGCCGAGAAGAAGAACCCGATGCCCCGATCGCCGGCCTTCATGGCCCTGAGATACCTCGCCGTGCTCATCGCCGTCGCCATCACGCTGGTGCCCATCGCCTGGATGACCTCGATGGCGTTCAAGCCGATCGCCGAGTGGCAGGCGGCCGGCGCGGATCTCACCTGGATTCCTCGGGCGCCCACGCTGGACAATTTCCGTTTCGTCTTCGGCCAGTCTTCCTCGGACCTGATCGTCGCCCTCGACCGCAGCGCTGCCAAGCCGATCCTCTCATCGCTTCTTTCGGCGACCTTCGGCACGCTGATAGCGATGTCGGCCGGCACCGCCGCAGCCTATGGCCATTCGCGCTTCGGTGCCGGAGGCAACCTGCCGCTCGCGCTGATCCAGCTTCGGCTCTTTCCGCCGCTCGCGGTGATGATCCCGGTGATGATCATGTGGGCCTTCCTCGGTTTCATGGATACCTGGTGGGGCCTGGCGCTGATCTACGGGATCGTAACGCTGCCCTTCGCCTTCTGGCTGATGAAGACCTTCTTCGACGACATGCCGCGCGAGATCGAGGAGGCGGCGCTCGTGGAGGGCTGTTCGCGCTGGCGCGTGTTCACCCGCATCACGCTGCCGATGATGCGCGCGCCCCTCGCTTCGGCGGCGCTCTTCGTCTTCATCCTGAACTGGTCGGATTACCTGATCGCGCTGCTGCTGACCTCGCGCGATTGGGTGACGATCCCGGTCTACATGGCCTCGCTCTCGTCTTCCATGACCGGCCAGCTCTACGGGGCCAAGGCCGCGCTGGGCCTGATCGCGGCGGTTCCTCCGGTGGTGCTCGGCATCATCATCCAGCGCCATCTCGTGCGCGGCCTGACCTTCGGGGCGCTCAAGCAATGAGCCTCGCCGAGGAAACCCGCCCGGCGCCCGCCGTCGCCGCGAAACCCGTGCCCGATGCCGCATCGCGCCTCGGCATGCGCCTGACGCTGCCGGCGCAGATCCTCGTGGTGTTCATTGCCGCCTTCCCGCTGCTGATGCAGCTCTACATCTCGCTGTCGGACTGGTCGCCGCTCACCGGCGCGCCATGGCTGAGGGCCTGGGAGTTCTGGAACGGCTTTGCCAACTACGGCGACGTGCTGCGGGACGATCGGCTCCTCGGCGCGCTGTGGCGCACCTTCATCGTGATGGCCGTGTGCGTGCCGATCGAGTTTCTTCTCGGGCTGGCGCTGGCGACGCTCTTCGTGGACGAGTTCCCAGGCAAGCGGGTGTTCTACTCGATCCTCATCATGCCGATGATGGTCGTACCCGCCGTCGCCGGCTACATGTTCTTCATGCTCTTCCAGTCCGGCGGGCCGGTGAACGACATCCTGTCGTGGTTCGCCTCCGAGCCGGTGACCATCGCCTGGCTTTCCGACCGGCGGCTGGCGCTGGTGGCGGTCATGGCCGCCGACATCTGGCAGTGGACGCCGCTGATGTTCCTCATCCTTCTGGCGGGCCTCGTGGGCGTGCCGGACGACCAGCTCAAGGCCGCCACCCTCCTGGGAGCGAGCCCGTGGCAGCGTTTCCGCACCATCGTGCTTCCGCGGATGAAGACGATCATCGTCATCGCGCTGGCGATCCGCGTGATCGAGTGCTTCAAGATCTTCGATACGCTCTACATCATGACCGGCGGCGGCCCCGGCGTGGCGACCGAAACCATCAGCGTCTACATCTACAAGACGACGACCAATGACCTGATCTGGGGATACGTTGCCGCGATCGCGCTGGTGATCCTCGTGGTGCTCTCCTTGCTCTGCGTCTGGGCCATGAAGAGGCTGGCCCGATGAGCGCGATCCGCCTCGAGGGCCTCGTTAAGCGCTTCGGCGATTTCACGGCGCTGAGATCCATGGATCTGCGGATCGAAAACGGCGAGTTTCTTGCGCTGCTCGGCCCTTCGGGCTGCGGAAAATCAACCACCATGAACATGATCGCCGGAATGGAGCTGCCCACGGAGGGGCGCATCTTTTTCGGCGATCGCGACATGTCCGGGGTGCCGATGCGCCGGCGCGGCGTGGGCTTCGTGTTCCAGAATTATGCGATCTTCACCCATATGACCGTGCGCCAGAACCTGGATTACGGGCTACGGATGGCAGGCCGTCCGCGCGCCGAGATCGCCCGCCGCACCGACGCGATCGCCGAGCTTCTGCAACTCGCCGAGATGCTCGATCGCCCGTCGGCCGGCCTCTCGGTGAACATCCTGCAGCGCGTCGCCATCGGCCGTTCGGCGGTGATGGAGCCGGCCATCTTCCTGCTCGACGAGCCGCTCTCCAACGTGGACGCGGCGTTCAGGGCGGTGATGCGCACCGAGTTGCGCGCGCTGCAACGCGAGTTCCGGCAGACGATGGTCTACGTCACCCACGACCAGCTGGAAGCGATGACCATGGCCGACAGGATCGCGGTGATGGATCACGGAGTGCTGCAGCAGGTCGGCTCGCCGCTCGAGGTCTACAACGACCCGGCCAACACTTTCGTTGCGCGCTTCGTCGGCTCGCCGGGGATGAACCTGTTGCCCGGCCGCCTCGCCGAGACGGATGCCGGGCTCGCCGTGGACCTGGGGCCCGCGGGCCTGTCGCCGCCCCTGCCCGCGCCGCTTGCGGCGGCGGCCCGGCAGGCGGCCGGCGAGGTGATCTACGGGTTCCGCCCCGAGCAGATGCACAAGGTGGAGCGCGGGGGCCTCGCCGCGCCCGTGACCTTCGTCGAGCGCATCGGTGCGCGCACCATCGTGCATCTCGGCGACGGCGCCGCCGGTTTCAAGGCGGTTTTCGAGAACGATGTCGGCGTGGCCCAGGGCGAGACCGTGCGACTGGCGCCCGATCCCGGCTCGCTCAGGCTCTTCGATGCCGGCAGCGGCCGCGCGCTCGGGAGGAGCTGACATGGCCGAGATCGCCTTCCGCTCGGTGACCAAGCGATACGGCGATGTCGTCGCCGTGGACGATGCCAGCTTCACCGTCGCCGACAACGAGTTCTTCTGCTTCTTCGCGCCGCCGCTTTCGGGCAAGACCACGATCCTGCGGCTGTTGCTGGGGCTCGAACGGCCCGATGCCGGCGAGATCCTCATCGACGGGCGCGTCGTGAACGATGTCGAACCTTCGGAGCGGAACGTGGCGATGGTGTTCCAGAACCTCGCGCTCTTTCCGCACATGACGGCACGGGACAACATGCGGTTTCCGCTGGCGGAACGCGGTGTGCCCGAGGAGCGGATCCGCGCGCGTGTGGCCGACGCGGCCGGTAAGCTGCACATCGGGCACGTCCTGCACAAGTTTCCCGCACAGCTCTCCGGCGGGGAGCGCCAGCGGGTGGCCATCGCCCGCGCCCTGGTGCGCGACCCTGTGGCCTTTCTGATGGACGATCCCATCAGCGCGCTCGACGCCCGCCTGCGCGAGGAAACGCGGGTGGAGCTGAAGCGCATCCAGCGCGAGGTCGGGCACACGCTGATCTACGTCACCCACGACCAGGAAGAGGCCATGAGCATTGCCGACCGCATGGCGATCCTCGAACGGGGGCGCATCCGCCAGATCGGCTCGCCCGTCGAACTCTACGACCGGCCGGACAGCGTCTATGTCGCCGGGCTGCTGGGGGCGCCGGCAATCAATCTCGTTGCCCCGGAGGTGATCGCGGCGGCCCCGGGGCCCGGCGCGTTCGTGGGCGTCCGCCCCGAGGACCTGACGGTCACGCCCGAGCCGGGTGGCCCGGCCAATGTGACGGGGGTCGAGCCGCTGGGCGGCTACACGATCCTGACGATCGCCGCGGGAGGGAACACGCTGCGCGCGATGCTCCGCGGGCAGCCCGCGTTCACCACCGGCACGGCTGTCCGCCTCGGGGTGGCGCCGGGGCGGTTGCACAGGTTCGGCGCAGACGGAAACCGGCTGAGCGGTTGAAGGAGGAGAAGAGCATGAGCGATCCACTTGGCTTCGAGCCCGATCCGAAGGTCACCGAGCGGGGGCTGAAGATCGGCTGCATCGGGGCGGGCATGATCATGGCCGAGTGCCACCTGGCCGCCTACAGGGAGGCCGGGTTTCCCGTTGCCGCCATCGCCAGCCGCACCAAGGCCCGGGCCGAGGCCGTGGCAGAGCGATGGGGGATACCGAAGGTTCACGACACGCCCGAGGCGCTGATCGCCGACCCCGGGATCGAGATCGTCGATATCGCCTATCCGCCCGACCTGCAGCCGGAGCTGATCCGGGCTGCGCTCGCCCAGCCGCATGTCCGGGGCATCCTGGCGCAGAAGCCGCTGGCGCTGACGCTCGCGGAGGCCATCGCGCTGCGCGACGAGGCGGCGGCCGCCGGCAAGGTCCTGAGCGTGAACCAGAACATGCGCTACGACCAGTCGATGCAGGTTCTCAGGCAGATCATCGGCAGGGGCGAGCTCGGCGAGATCGTCTTTGCCCAGATCGACATGCACGCGATCCCGCACTGGCAGGACTTCCTGAAGGAGTACGACCGGCTGACCCTGGCGAACATGAGCGTGCATCATCTCGACGTGCTGCGCTTCCTCTTCGGCGAGCCCGAGGAGATCACGACCCAGACCCGCCCCGACCCGCGCACTCCCTTCAGCCACCGCGACGGAATCACGGTCTCGACGTTGCGGTTCCCGTCCGGGGTGCTCGCCGTGAGCGTGGAAGACGTGTGGTCGGGCCCGCGTGGTGACGGCTACCGCGACGACCAGCACATCGCCTGGCGCGTGGACGGAACGGAGGGCGTGGCAAAGGGCACGATCGGCTGGCCCACGGGCGTCGCCTCGACGCTCACCTATGCCTCGCGCCGCACCACGGGCGGCGAGTGGGTGACCCCGAGCTGGGACACCATGTGGTTTCCCCAGGCCTTCATCGGGGTCATGGGGCAGCTCCAGCACGCGCTGGCCACCGGCACGCCGCCGGTCCTCTCGGTTGCCGACAACGTGCACACCGTGGCGCTGATCGAGGCCGGCTACCGGTCCATCGCCGAGGGCCGAACGGTGAAGCTCAACGAAATCTCAACGACCTGACAGGGAGGAACCAACCCATGATGCACGCCGGAATTTTCACAGGCTACTACCCCTACGGACTTGTCGAGACGGCGAGGAAAATTCAGTCGCAGGGGTTCACCACCGTCCAGCTCGACCTGCATTTCAAGGATGTGGACCTCGGGCCGGGGCAGATCACCGAGGCCAAGGCAAGACAGGTGCGAGACGTCTTCCGCGACCACAACCTGCCGATCTGCTGCGTTTCGGGCTACACCAACATCGTCCATCCGGACAAGGAGGAGAGGGCCCGCCGCGTGGGCTATCTCAAGGAGATCATCCGCAACGCGCGCGCCTTCGGTTCTCCCTACGTCATCTCGGAGACGGGCACCTTCAACACCGAGAGCGACTGGGTTCACCATCCGAAGAACAAGACGGAGGAGGGCTTCGAGGATTGCCGCGCGGTGATCGCAGATCTCGCCCAGACGGCCTACGACCATGGCGCGGTGTTCTTGCTGGAGACCTACGTGAACAACGTCGTCGGCAGCGTCGAGGAAACCGTGAAGATGTTCGCCCAGGTCGATCACCCCGGCCTGGGCCTTCTGATGGACCCGACCAACTACTTCGAGGCGCACAACATCGGCCGGATGGACGAGATCCTCCACCAAGTCTTCGATACGCTCACGCAGCACGTCAAGATCGCCCACGCAAAGGACGTGAAGCTCTCGGGCGACGACAAGAGCGAGAAACACGCCGACATCGGCGACGAGCAGGCGCTGGAATCCCATACCTTCCGCGGCGTGGGCGAGATCGAGCTGCCCGCACCGGGCCTCGGGAGCCTCAACTACGATCTCTACCTGAAGCGCCTCGCCGAGAAGCACCCCAACATCCCGGTCATCATCGAGCATCTGGACGAAACCGACATTCCGCGTGCGAAGGCTTTCCTCGACGGAAAGTTCAGGGCAAACGGCGTGTGATCCCGGGGGAGCGTGGTGCCGTCCGGGGGAGCGGCGCGGCGGCGCCGCCCCCCGCGGGCAGTGCCGCCGCCGCGGGGTCCTGCGGAGACAGGAGAAGCAAGAGGCGCGGATGACGAGAATTTTCGGTCGAAACTACACCCGGCACGAGCTGGCGGCCCGCGCCGGCAGCCTGTCGCAGTTCGGCGGCGTCAGGCTCGTTGCGCTGGGCGACGGCGCGGAGCGGGGCGTGCGCCTGCTGGAGTTCCGCACCGGAACGGGGCTGCGCTTCTCGGTGGCCGTCGACCGCGCGATGGATATCGCCGAGGTGGAGCATGACGGGCGGCCCATCGGCTGGCAATCGCCGACGGGGCTCCGGCATCCGGCGTATTTCGACTACGAGGGCGAGAATGGCCTCGGCCCGATGCGCTCCTTCACCGGCTTTCTCGTGACCTGCGGGCTCGATCACATCCTGGGCGTCGAGACCGTCGAGGGCCAGAACTACAACTACCCCCGGCGCGATGCCGTGCGCCACGGGCTGCACGGGCGCGTCTCGAACACGCCCGCCCGGCTCACCGGCTACGGCGAGCGGTGGGAGGGCGAGCGATGCGTGCTCTGGGCCGAGGGCATCGTGATGCAGGTCGCGCTCTTCGGCGAGGTGCTGCATCTTCACCGTCGCATCGAGGCCGATCTGGGGGGCGACGAGATTCGCCTGTCGGACCGCGTCGTCAACGAGGGCTTCGCACCGACCCCGCACATGTTCTTCTACCACGTCAACATCGGCCACCCGGTGCTCGACGAGGGCAGCCGCTACCTGGCGCCCGTGCAGGAGGTGCTCTGGGCCGGGCACGCGGACCGCTACCGCGAACAGGGCGTGGGCTACCGGGTCATGTCGGCCCCGCGCGACGGCTTCTCCGAGCAGGTCTGGCAACACGAGATGGCGGCGGGCCCCGAAGGCGAGGTGCCCGTCGCGCTGGTGAACGATCGTGCCGGCCTCGGGATCGAGGTGGAAACCCGGAAGTCCGAGCTGCCCTGTGCCTACCAGTGGCAGAACATGCAGGCCGGCCAGTACGTGCTCGGCATAGAACCCTCGACCCACCATGTACTGGGCGACGCTGCGGCGCGGGAGCGTGGAGAGATGATCTGGCTCGGCGCCGGCGAGCACCGCTCCTATTCTGCCGTCTTTCGCGTTTTGAACGGCCACGATAGGATCGCCGAGGCCGAGGCCCGCATCCGCGCCATCGGCGAACAACCCGGCGAGGGTTTTCCCGAACCGAGCAACCGTTTTCCGCCCCTTGGCGGGCGCCGACAGAACTGAGGAGTGGACGACATGGCACTCGCCGAGCCCCATTTCCGGGACTACAGCCTGACCGGTCGCGACACGGCCCTGGCGCGCGAGAGCGGCCTCGCGAACGCCGAATGGTATCGGACGGAAGTGCCCCGCAAGGTGATGAAGGACCTCATGCAGCGGCGCGACGGCCCCGCCCTGCGCGACACCATCATCTGGTTCGCGCTGCTTGCCGGCTCGGCCTGGGGCGGGATCGCCTTCTGGGGTTCGTGGGCGGCGGTGCCGTTCTGGCTCGTCTACGGCGTGATGTACGGCTCGGCCTGCGACTCGCGCTGGCACGAATGCGGCCACGGCACGGCCTTCCGCACCCAGTGGATGAACGACGTCGTCTACCACATCGCCTCCTTCATGGTGGTGCGCAACCCTGTCAACTGGCGGTGGAGCCATGCCCGGCATCACACCGACACGATCATCGTCGGCCGCGATCCCGAGATCGCCTGTATGCGGCCGCCGAACACGTTCCGGCTGCTGATGGCCTACGCGGGCGTGCTCGACATGTTCTCGTCCATGGGCGTGCTCGTGCGCAACGCGATGGGCAGCCTCAGCCCGCAGGAGAAGGACTACATTCCCGAAAGCGAGTGGGCCAAGGCGATCTTCGCGGCCCGCGTTCACATGGCGATCTACGCGGCGACGGTGCTGGCGGCGGCATGGATGCTGGCGGCCGGCATGGGATGGCAGGCGGCGATACCGTTCTTGCTGATCGGCGGCCCGCGGATCTACGGGTGCTGGCACATGCTGATGACGGGTGTCATCCAGCATTGCGGGCTGGCCGAGAACGTGACCGATCACCGCCTGAACAGCCGGACCGTCTACATGAACCCGATCAGCCGGTGGATCTACTGGAACATGAACTACCACGTGGAGCACCACATGTTCCCCATGGTTCCGTTCCACGCGCTGCCGCGGCTGCACGAGACGATCAAGCACGATCTGCCGGCCCCCAACACCTCGATACTGGACGCCTACCGCGAGGCGATCCCGGCGGTGCTGCGCCAGGTGCGCGATCCCGAGTACTACCTGCGCAAGCCGCTGCCCGACACCGCCCGGCCGTACAAGGAGGACATCGCCCATGGCTGAATGGATCAGGGTGTGCCCCGTGAACGAGCTCGACCCGGAAGACGTGATCCGTTTCGACCATCCCGACGGGCGCACCTTCGCCGTCTACCGCGGCCCTGACGGCGCGCCCTTCGCGACCGACGGGCTGTGCACGCACGAGCGTGTGCACCTGGCCGACGGGCTCGTGATGGACCACCAGATCGAGTGCCCCAAGCACAACGGGCGGTTCGACATCCGCACCGGCGAAGCGCTGCGCGCGCCGATCCGAAAAGCCCTGAGCGATTTTGACGACGCCCACATCCTCGGCGAGCCGGCCCTGCGCGATACGCTCAACGCCGTGGGCTTCGCCGCCGCCGTCATCGGT
>CAYXOX010000006.1:0-7404 GCA_964466745.1 uncultured Rhodobacterales bacterium | reverse complement strand
CTTGGATCTGGCCACCTATCCCGCGCGCCTGTCCGGCGAGTACATCGAGATCGAGGTTTGACAATGGCACGCACCCGTCCTCCCACCGTCCACGAATTGCGCGAGGAGAAGGGGCGGCGTCAGATGACCATGCTGCGCATCTTCAGCCTCGACGAGGCCGCCGCCGCCGAGGACGCCGGTATCGATATCGTCTCCGCCCCGATGGAGCTGGTGGGCCACCCTGAGTACCGCGATGCCGCGCCCGGGATCTTCTCGATGACCGGCGTCGATCACCGCGGCGCGGGCACGCGCGACGATTACCTGCGCTTCGCCGGCAAGGCGCTCATGGCGGGCGCGGATGCCCTCTACTGCTCCGGCAGCCTCGAGACGGTCTCCTTCCTTGCGCGCGAACACGTTCCGGTGGTCGGGCATGTCGGGCTGGTGCCGAGCCGGAACACATGGACCGGCGGGTTCCGCGCCGTGGGCAAGACGGCCGCCGGGGCGCTCGCGCTCTTCGAGGAGTGCCGCGCCTACGAGGCCGCCGGTGCCTTCGCCGTGGAGGTCGAGGTCGTGCCGGCCGAGGTCGCCTCCGAGATCAGCCGCCGCATGCCAGGGCTGCTTCTGTGGTCCATGGGCGCGGGGGCCGGCTGCGACGCGCAGTACCTCTTCGCGGAGGATATCCTGGGCGAAACCCAGGGCGGCCGTGTTCCGCGGCACGCGAAGGTCTATCGCGATTTCGCCGCCGAGCAAGCCCGGCTGCAGCGCGAACGCGCGGCGGCCTTCGCCGAATTCCGTAAGGACGTGGAAACCGGCGCCTTCCCCGAGCAGCGCCATATCGTGTCCATGGATCCGGAGGAGCTCGACGCCTTCCTGAAGGGCCTTCCCGCCGCGGGATAACGCAACAGGGCCCGCCGGGCCGCCGGGCACCGTTGCCGGCGATACGGTTGCCGGGGTGCTTCCTGCAGGGTGGCGCGCCGGCGGGCTGCTGGCGGCAAGCGCACATGGCCGACGCCGGGAGCGCCGCTACCCCGGCCCTGAACCAGTTGCGCGTGCCGTCCGTTCAGTCTCCGGCGCGGCGTTCCGCACCCAGCGCCGCGGCCGGCAGGAGCGGAAAGAAGCTGCCGCCGGAGCGCAGGCCAAGCCAGGGCTGCCCCTCGTGCACCTCCTCCCGCGCGGCGTCGACCAGCCGGTAGAAGCTCTTTCGATCGATGCGCGCCTCGAGGCCGGCGCGCACCTCGACGTAGGGCCTCGGCTCGCCGCTTTCGGCATCGAACTCCACGCGCAGGGGATTTTCCGCGCCGGCGATCACGCTGTCGCCGACATTTGTCAGGAAGCGGAGCCGCTGGCCGGCGCCGCCGGCCTCCTCGACATCCACGTCCAAGGCGATGAAGGGCACGTCCTCGACCCGGAGCCGGACCTTCTCCACCGGGGTCACGAGGAAGTAGCTCTCACCCTCCTTGCGCAGAATGGATGCGAAAAGGCGCACCAGCGCCGGACGGCCGATGGGCGTTCCCTCGTGGAACCAGGTGCCGTCCCGCGCGATTCGCATGTCGATGTCGCCGCAGAACGGAGGATTCCACAGGTGCACCGGCGGCGGCCCCGAGCGGCCGGCGCGGCGCGCATGGGCAAGAAGCTCCGTCGTGCCTGCTTTCACGATCATTTGTTTTCCGCCTCTCCGGGTGCGGACTCTTTTGCCATTTGGCCCGCGGGGCATATCTGCTGAAGGTAATACGATGCGACGCGGAGCAAGTCATGGTCGATGAAGGCAACCTCGTGGGCGAGATCGAAGCCCTGGGCGAACGGCTCGGCCGTGCAAAGGCAAGCATTTCCCGCCGGTTCATCGGGCAGGAGCGGGTGGTGGATCTCACGCTCGCCGCCCTGGCCTGCGGTGGGCACGCGCTGCTCATCGGTTTGCCGGGGCTCGGCAAGACGCGGCTCGTGGGCACGCTTTCCACCGTGATGGGGCTGGAAGGCAGCCGCATCCAGTTCACGCCCGATCTGATGCCGGCCGACATTCTCGGCTCCGAGGTGCTCGAAACGGCCCCCGACGGCAGCCGGGCGTTCCGCTTCATCGAGGGGCCTGTCTTCTGCCAGCTCCTGATGGCCGACGAGATCAACCGGGCCAGCCCGCGCACCCAATCCGCACTGCTGCAGGCGATGCAGGAAAAGGAAGTGACCGTCGCCGGCCAGCACCGGCCGCTCGGGCGGCCCTTCCACGTTCTCGCCACCCAGAACCCGATCGAGCAGGAGGGCACCTACCCGTTGCCCGAGGCGCAGCTCGACCGCTTCCTGCTGCAGATCGACGTGCCCTATCCGGACAGGAACACCGAGCGCGACATCCTCCTCGCGACCACCGGGGTGGAGGAGGCCGAGGCCGAGCCCGTCTTCACCGCTGAAGAGCTCATCGCGGCCCAGACCCTCGTGAGGCGCATGCCGGTGGGCGAAAGCGTGGTTGAAATGATCCTCGATCTGGTGCGCGCCTGCCGCCCCGGCGAGGCCGACGCGCCCGAGGTGATCCGCGACAACGTGAGCTGGGGCCCCGGCCCGCGCGCCGCGCAGGCGCTCATGCTGGGGGTGCGTGCCGAAGCCCTGCTCGACGGGCGCCTCGCGCCTTCTTCGGAAGACGTGCTGCGTATGGCCCGGCCTGTGCTGGTGCATCGCATGGCGCTCGGCTTCTCGGCGCGCGCCCGGGGCGAGGATCTCGGCGCGATCATCGACGGCGTCGCACGGTCCGTTACCGAGCGCGCCGCGCAAAGGGCGCCGGGTGCCGCGGCATGAGCCAAGGCCCCGCGCTTCGCGCACGTGCCGAGGAACTGGCCGCGCCGCTCCCGCCGCTTCTGGCCTCGGCCGAGCAGCTGGCGAGCGCGGTCCTGCTCGGGGCCCATGGCCGGCGCCGCGCCGGGGTCGGTGACGATTTCTGGCAGTATCGCGCCGCCCGGCCCGGGGACGAGGCCCGGATGATCGACTGGCGCCGTTCGGCGCGCGCCGACGGGCAGTTCGTCCGCGAACGCGAGTGGCAGACCGCCCAGTCGGTGATCCTCTGGGTGGACGACGCGGCATCCATGGCGTTTTCCTCGTCGGATGCGCTGCCTGAAAAGCTTGCCCGCGCCCGGCTGCTGGCGCTCGCGCTCGGCGTGCTTCTGATCCGTGGCGGCGAACGTGTGGGGCTTACCGGCTTCACGCTGCCGCCGCGGGGCGGCCGCGGGCAACTGGAGCGGCTCGCAGAGGCGCTGTCGAGGGGCGCAGGGAATATCGCGGATTTCGGGGTGCCGGAAGCGCGCGGAATGCTGCCGCAGGCGCGCGCGGTGTTCCTTTCGGATTTCCTCGGCGAGATCGGGGCCGTCGAGGCCGCGCTCGAGAAGGCAGCCGCGCGCGGCGTTCGCGGGGCGCTGGTCATGGTGCTCGATCCGGCCGAAGAGGCCTTTCCGTTCGAGGGGCGCACCATCTTCGAATCGATGTCGGGCAGCCTCCTGCATGAAACCCTCAAGGCCGGAGAGCTCAGGGCCCGGTACGGCGCGCGGCTCGCGGCCCGCAAGGAGGCGCTCGCGGCCTTTGCACGCGGCGCCGGCTGGCGCTTCCACGTTCACCACACCGACGCCAGCGCCCAGGCGGCGCTCCTGTGGCTCTACGGGGCGCTGGAGGGCGCGGCCTGATGTTCACGCTGGGCAGCATCGGGTTCACGGCACCGTGGCTCCTTCTGGGGCTGGCCGCGCTGCCGGTGCTGTGGATTCTCCTGCGCGCGGTGCCGCCCGCCCCGATCCGGCGCCGGTTCCCCGGCGTTGCGCTGCTGCTCGGGCTGGCCGACGAGGAGAGCCAGGCCGACCGCACGCCGTGGTGGCTCCTGCTGATGCGGATGCTTGCGGTGGCGGCGCTGATATTTGCCTTCGCCGGTCCAGTTCTGAACCCCGAGGACGAGCGTGCCGGGAGCGGCCCGCTCCTGATCCTGACCGACGGCACATGGGCCGAGGCCCGCGACTGGGACCGCCGGGGAGCGCGCATCGAGGAGCTGCTCGAGGAGGCCGAGCGCGCCGGGCGCCCCGTCGCGGTGGTGCGCCTTACCGATCCGCCCGCGGGCGGGCTGCCATTCCAGTCCGCGGCCGCCTGGACCCAGCGCCTTCCGGGCATCGCGCCATTGCCGTGGGAGCCGGTGGGCGAGGATGCCCGCGCCTTCGCCGAAGGGCTGGAAGGACGCTTCGAGACGCAGTGGATTTCCGACGGGCTCGAAAGGCCCTCGCGCGCTCCGCTGCTTGCCGCGCTGCGCAGCGCCGGCGAGGTCACGGTGTTCGAGAGCCCGAGGCCCGTCTACGGCCTTGCGCCTGCCCGCTTCGAGGATGGCGCACTGGTGGTGCCGGCGCTGCGGGCCGATACAGCGGGAGCTGCGGCAATAGCGGTGCAGGGCTTCGGCCTCGATCCCGCCGGGGTGGAACGCGCGCTGGCCCGTGCCGAGGCCGTCTTCGC
Source organism: uncultured Rhodobacterales bacterium (assembly GCA_964466745.1). Lineage (GTDB taxonomy): Bacteria > Pseudomonadota > Alphaproteobacteria > Rhodobacterales > Rhodobacteraceae > CAYXOX01. Next base: position 2,967 of record CAYXOX010000006.1, on the reverse strand, counting down.
GCCCGGTGAGGGCCGCACGGAGGTGCGGATGGAGTTGCCGGCCGAGCTGCGCAACCGCATCACGCGCTTCGCGGTGGAGGGCCAGCGTACGGCCGGAGCGGTGTCGCTTACCGACGATGCCCTGCGCCGCCGCGAAGTGGCGCTGATCGCGGGCCGCGACAACCGCGAGGGTCTCGAACTGCTCTCGCCGCTGCACTACCTCGAACAGGCGCTGGAGCCCTCGGCGGATCTCGTGGACGGCAGCATCGACGACATCCTCCTTGCGAACCCCGACGTGATCGTGCTGGCCGACGTGGCGCGCGTGAGCGACGGAGAGGCGGCCAATCTCGAGGCCTGGGTCGAGGCGGGAGGGTTGCTGCTGCGCTTCGCCGGGCCGCGCCTCGCCGCCAGCGACGTGAGCCGCGACCGTGAGGACCGCCTCATGCCGGTGCGGCTGCGCGAAGGCGGGCGCATGGTGGGCGGCGCCATGAGCTGGGGCGCCCCCCGCGCCATTGCCCCGTTCCCGCCCGAAAGCCCGTTCTTCGGCCTTGCCATCCCGGATGACGTCAGCGTTTCGGCGCAGGTCATGGCCCAGCCCGACCCGGAGCTGGCCGCGCGGGTGATCGCCTCGCTCGCCGATGGCACGCCGCTGGTCACGCGCAAGGCGCTGGGCGAGGGCAGCGTGGTGCTGTTCCATGTCACGGCGAATGCCGAGTGGTCCTCGCTGCCGCTTTCGGGGCTGTTCGTGCAGATGCTGGAGCGGCTCGCCGTCTCGACCCGCCCCGCCGAGCCGGACGCGGGCGAACTCGAGGGGACCACATGGCAGCCCGTCTCGCTGCTGACCGCCTTCGGGCAGGTGGAGGATGCCGGCACGATGCCGGGGGTTCCGGGCGAGCGGATCGCCGAGGCGCGGCCGGGCCCCGATGCGCCGCCGGGCGTCTATGCCGACGGCGACCGCAGCATCGCGCTCAACGTGCTCGGCCCGGAGGCAGCGCTCGCGCCCGCGCGCTGGCCCTCCGACCTGCGGGTGGAGGGGCTCGCCACCGCGCCGTCCCTGCCGCTGAAGGGGCTGCTTCTCGTCTGTGCGATGGTGCTGCTCGCGGCCGATCTCGTGGCCTCGCTCTGGCTCTCTGGGCGCCTTCAGGGAGCGCGCGGTGCCGGCCGGACCCGGTCCGCAGGCGCGGCCGGCACCGCGCGCTCCCTCGCCGGGGCGCTCGCGCTGGCGGCGGGCCTCGTCCTGGGCGGGGCAGGGGGGCCGGGAGCGCCCGGCGCCGCCATGGCGCAGACCGGCGCTGCCCCCGGGGGCGCCGCGGCGGACGACTTCGCCGTCGCGGCGACCTCGGAGGTCGTGCTCGCCCATGTGGTGACCGGCGACGCCGAGCTCGACGCGCTTGCTGCCGCGGGCCTGCGCGGGCTGACCGACACGCTCATCCGCCGCACCTCGGTGGAGCCCGCGGCCCCCATCGAGGTGAACCTCGAAACCGATGAGCTCGCGTTCTTCCCGCTGCTCTACTGGCCGGTGACCCCGGCGCAGCCGACCCCTTCGGACGAGGCCTACGCACGTCTCAACGAGTTTCTCCGGGGCGGGGGCATGATCGTCTTCGATACCCGCGACGCCGATACCGCGCGCTTCGGGGCGGCTTCGCCCAACGGGCGCAAGCTGCAGGAGCTTGCCCGGCCGCTCGACATCCCGCCGCTCGAGCCCGTGCCGGACGACCACGTGCTCACCCGCACCTTCTACCTCTTGCAGGATTTTCCCGGCCGCCATGCGAGCCGCGACGTCTGGGTGGAGGCCGCCCCGCCCGATGCCGAGCGGATCGAGGGCATGCCCTTCCGCGACCTCAACGACGGGGTGACGCCGGTGGTGATCGGCGGCAACGACTGGGCCGCGGCCTGGGCCACCGACGAGGCCGGCAACCCTGTCCTGCCCGTTGGGCGGGGTTTTGCCGGGGAGCGGCAGCGCGAGCTGGCCCGGCGCTTCGGGGTGAACCTCGTGATGCATGTGCTCACCGGCAACTACAAGTCGGACCAGGTGCACGTGCCTGCCCTGCTCGACAGGCTCGGGCAATGACCGGGCGCGCCCTGGGTGAATCCGCCCTGCCGGGTGCCGGGAGCGCCGGGCGCGCCGGTGCGCCTGGACGACCGTGCGCACGCCGGGTGGGGCCGCTGCGCCGCGAGTATTTTTGCCAAGATGAAGCCGGGAGCGCGCGATGACGGGAACGCTGGTTCTGGACCCGCTCCTGCCGTGGCCGGCGATCTGGGCGGTGGCGGGCCTGGCGGCGCTGGCGGTTGCGCTGGGCGCGGCGCGGCGCCTCGCGGGCTGGTGGCTGCGCGGCCTGGCCGCGGTGGCGCTCCTCGCCGCGCTGGCCAACCCCTCGCTGCAGGAGGAGGATCGCACGCCGCTCAGCGATATCGTGGTGGCGGTGGTGGACGAGAGCGCCTCCCAGCGGATCGCCGGACGGCACGCCCAGAGCGCGGCCGCGCTTGCCGAGCTGACCGCCAGGATCGAGGCGCGCGGCGGGACGGAGCTTCGCGTGGTGCGCCTCGGGGACGGCGACGAGGATGCCGGCACGCTCCTGATGAGCGCGGTGGCCGAGGCGCTCTCGGAAGAGCCGCGCGCCCGGGTGGCCGGTCTCTTCGCCATCACCGACGGGCGGCTGCACGACATCGAGCGTGCCCCGGAGCTGCCGGCGCCGCTCCACGTTCTGCTCACGGGCCGCGAGGAGGACTGGGACCGGCGGCTCATCGTGAAGAACGCGCCGGGCTTTGCCATTCTCGACGAGCCGGTGACGTTAACGTTGCGGATCGAGGACGAGGGGGCGGTGCCGCCGGGCGAGACCCACGCGGAGCTTTCCATATCGATCGACGGTGCGGTGGCCGAGCGGTTCCGGGTGCCCGTGGGCGAGGACCTGGACCTGCCGGTGACCCTGCCCCATGGTGGGCGCAACGTGCTGCAGTTCTCGGTGCCGGAGGCCGCGGGCGAGCTCA
>CAYXOX010000005.1:43274-54710 GCA_964466745.1 uncultured Rhodobacterales bacterium | reverse complement strand
CACCACGATCCGGTCGGCCATGGTCATGGCCTCCACCTGGTCGTGCGTGACGTAGATCATCGTGTTGCCGATGGTCTGGTGCAGGCGCGTGAGCTCCAGCCGCATCTCGGCGCGCAGCGCGGCATCGAGGTTGGAGAGCGGCTCGTCGAAGAGGAAGACCTCCGGGGCGCGCAGGAGCGCGCGGCCGATGGCCACCCGCTGGCGCTGCCCGCCGGAAAGCGCGCCGGGCCGCCTGTCGAGATAGGCGTCGAGCTGCAGAAGCCTGGCCACCTCGGCCGCGCGGGCACGGCGCTGCTCCCGCGGAACGCCTTGCAGGCGGAGGGAAAAGCTCATGTTCTCCCACACGGTCATGTGCGGGTAGAGCGCGTAGGACTGGAACACCATCGCCGCCCCGCGATCGGGTGCCGGAACCGCGTTCATCACCCTTGTCCCGAAACGCAGCTCGCCCGCCTCGGGCGTCTCCAGCCCGGCGATGACGCGCAGGAGCGTGGACTTGCCGCATCCCGAGGGGCCGACGAAGGCCACGAAATCGCGGTCTTCAACCGTCAGGGAGACGTCGCGCAGAACCTCGGTTCCGTCGAAGCTCTTGCAGATGCTGTCCAGCGTGACGGCGACCATGCGCTCACTTCACCGCCGTGATCTGGATTTCGACGAGGTCGGACGGTTCGGCCAGTCGCGCCTCCACGCAGGCGCGCGCCGGGGCGGCGCCCTCCGGCACCCAGGCATCCCAGATCTCGTTGAAGCGGTGCCGGGTGCGGATGTCGGACAGCCAGATCATCGCCGAGACGATCTTCGTGCGGTCCGATCCGGCTTCCTCTAGGAGATCGTCGAGCTTGGCAAGGATGTTGTGCGTCTGCCCCTCGAGATCGAGCGTGCGGTCACTGGAGATCTGGCCGGCGAAGTGCAGCAACGTCGCGCCGGCGGGCACTTCGGTGACCTGGCTCATGCGCTTGCCCTGCTGGTAGCGGGTGATCATTGGGCGGCCTCCTGCATGCTGGTGAGCCCCGCCTCGGCCATGATGCCGGCCACCCTGGCCGAAAGCACCTCGACCACGGTGTCGCGGACCTTCGCGCCGTTGGCGAGATCGGCCTCGCTCGGCTTGCCGTTGATGCCGCCCGAGGTGGGATGGATGGCGAAGCGCGAGCGCAGCTTGTGCCAGGGCTTGTCGATGTGGAAATCCACCGCGCGCTCGGGGTGGTAGACCGCGCCGGTCACGGCGGCGACCTCCGTCTCGCCCTTGTCGGCGTGGTGGATGCCGCTCACGCCGGCCTCGGTCCACCAGTTCCAGCAGGCCAGTTTGGCCTCGGGGTAGGTTTCCCACACCTTCCAGAAGGCGGCCTCGGCCGGTGCCTTGTTGGCGCCGTGGCCCGACAGGAAGATGAGGCTGCGGAAACCGTGGAAGCAGTACATCCCCGCCAGCTCGGCGATGACGGTCGTGAAGGTGGCCGGGGTCAGCCCGATGGTGCCGGGATACTCGCGCATCTCGTCGGCGAAGCCGTAGGGCAGGCCGGGGGCCAGGATGGCGCCCGTGCGCTCGGCGATGGCGCGGGAGAAATACTCCGCGGTGTCGATGTCGACGCTGAGCGAAAGATGCGGCCCGTGCGCCTCGATCAGGCCCACGGGGATCAGCACCGGCAGCCGCCGGTCGAGCGCGTCGACTTCGGGATTGGTGAGGCGTTTCCACTCGATCATCAGGTCCTCCGGGCTTGCACTTTTGTCACCTCGCCTTGCCACCTGCTGTGCCGTGCGCGCCGCGGGCCAGCACGCGGGTGATCGTGTCCTCGTCACAGACAAGCACGTCGATCAGCCCGCTGCGCAGGGCGCCGGTGATGGCATCGAGCTTCTCGGGGCCCCCCGAGGCCATCACGAGGCGCTTCAGCTTCCGCAGATCGGCCGGGCCGGGGCCGATCAGCTGGCGGTTGATGGGGTGATCGATGGGCTTGCCGTCAATGTCGATGAAGGTGCCGAGCAGATCGCCCACCGCGCCGGCGGCGGCGAGCTCCTCGGTGCTCACGGCGGCCGGCAGGGCGTGGCCGATCAGGAGCGAGGCCGGGCTAAGGTCGCCCACCGCGAACACCGCTAGATCGGTGGCGAGGATCATCTCGTGAACCGAGGCGTAGAAGCTCTGCCCGGTCAGCACGTAGCGCGCCTCGGGCGTGTCGGCGTAGATCGGAGCGGTCATGTAGGTGCGCTCGGCGCGCAGCATCCTGCCGAGCTTGCCGATGATTTCTATGGAATTTTCCTCGGTGGCGCGGGGCAGGGCGCCCAGCAGCGTCACGATCCGCGCATCGGGCCTGTCCACCGGGCGGAGGAAGCGCAGCATCTCGCGCAGCGTCTTGCCCCAGCCGATGCCGAGCGTCGTGACCTCCGGGTCCGCGAGCCGGCCGCCGAGGTAGCGCGCAAGCCCGGCGCCGACCATGGCGTGGCTGTTCGCCGGGTCGGTCGGGCTCGGGACGATCACCGCCTCGCTCAGGCCGAAGGCGGCCATCGCCTCGCGCTCGAGCGCGGTGCAGGAGGCCATTGGAGCGGTGATTTCCACCCGCACCAGCCCCTCGGCCCGTGCCTCGGCGAGCATGCGGTTCACCCGGAAGCGGGTCAGCCCCATGGCATCGGCGATGTCGGACTGGGTGCGTTCCTCGATGAAGTAGAGCCAGGCCGCGCGCAGCTTCAGTGCCGCCTCGGCCCCCTCCAGGTCCGACGGGGAAAACGCGCCCTGCACTGTGGTCTGTTGGCGGCCGGTCACTGGCGCCCCTGTTGCAAATATTGTTGCTAGGTGGTTACAATTGTGCTAGCCGGTCTGTCAATCCGGCAATCGAGCGCCACCCGACAATCGCGCAGGCGCCGGACCACAGATGGAGGGAACATGAGACCGATCGCCACCACAGCCGGCGCCTTCGCCCTGGCGCTCTCGCTGCCCGCAGCCGCCACGGCCCAGACCGAGATCAACATCGTCGCCTTCGCCCCGGGCTTCGCCTGGGCCGACATGTTCGGCGCGTCGGGCACGGAGAAGACCGACAAGCTCCGCGCTTTCGAGGAAGCCAACGACATCGTGGTGAACATCGAGTTCGCCGACGAGGACACCGCGCGCCAGAAGGTCCTGCTGGACCTCGTCAACGGCACCGGCACCTACGACCTGGTGATGCTGGGCTCGGACGGCGCGGTGCAGACCTTCAGCTACGCCGGCTATCTCGAGCCGCTCGACGGGTATCTCGATACCGCGACGGAGCTGTTCGACGCGGACGCGATCTACCCGCAGTTTCTCGAGGCCAACCGCGTCAACGGACAGCTCTGGGCGCTGCCCTACTACTCGTTCGGCGCGGGCGTGCTCTATCGCAAGGACATATTCGACCGCTACGGCATCACCGAGTTTCCCGGCACCACCGAGGAGCTGGAGGCCGCGCTGCAGACGATCAAGGACGGGCTCGCGGCTGACGGCATCACCGATGTCTACCCGCTCACCATGCGCGGCGCCCCCGGCGAGGAGCCGAGCCTCGATCTCAACGGTTTCGTCTACGCCTATGCCGGCTACCCGGCGTGGTTCGAGGGCGGCCCCACCGTGCCCGAGGAAATCAAGGCCACCGACGCGCAGCCGATCTTCACCGGCGACTTCCGCGAGGGCTTCGAGACCTTCGTGCGCTGGAGCCAGGAATTCGGCCCGCCGGGCATCGCCACCCACACCTGGGTGGACATGATGAACCTCTACGGCGCCGGGCAGGCCGTGGTGCTGATGCCCTCGGCGATCAACGGTTTCGCCGCGCTGGGCGGCACCGAGAACGAGGACGTGGCCAACCACTCGGCCTTCGCGCCCTCGCCGGTGGGCCCCTCGGGCAAGCCCGTGCAGAGCTTCTGGACCTTCTCGGTGGGCGTGAGCGCCTTCTCGGAGAACAAGGAAGAGGCGTACAAGGTGCTGGCCTTCCTCACGGGCGAACAAGCGATGCAGGGCTTCGCCGAATCCATCGGCTGGCCGTATTCCACCTTCCCCTCCATCACCAACGGCGAGGTGCTCCAGGCGAAATGGCCGGCCGAGATGCTGGCGCAGGTCGAGGCCAGCTACGAGCAGGCCAACCCGCAGTACTTCCCGTACATTCCCGAGCTGAACGCCTTCATGGAGCGGATCGGCACCGCCGCCTCCGAAAGCATCTCGGGCTCCAAGTCGGTGGACGAGGCGCTTGGCGAGCTGCAGGCCTGGGCGGAAGACCGGATGCAGCGCGCCGGCTACTACGACTAGGCCAGGCAGAAGCTTGACGCACGAACCGTCGATCATCGTGCCGACCCATGGCCGCCCGGGTGTTCCTGCCGCCCGGGCGGCCGTCCGCATGCCCGCGCGATCCCTGCACGGGCGCGCGCGGGGCCAGCGGCCGGGCAGGGGCGCCGCCCTCGGTGCCGCGAAGTTCGCCACCGGCTCCTGCGCCCACTGCGGCCGGCGCCCATGACACTCACCTGGCGCTTCTGGTTCCTCGCCCCGATGGTGACGGCGCTGGCGACGGTGGTGCTCTTTCCCACCGTCTACCTTTTCTGGATGAGCACCCAGAACTGGATCGTCACCGACCCCGACCGCTACTTCATCGGCACCGAGAACTTCGCCCGCCTCTTCGGCGGCAACGACTTCTGGCAGGCGCTTCGGGTGACGGGCGCGTATCTCGCGCTTTCCACCGCGATCATGCTGGTGCTGGCCATGGGGCTGGCGCTGTGCTTCGCCCGCGCCGGGCGGGGCTGGATGCGCGCGATCGTGGTGATGCCGCTGGTGATCCCCCCGGTGGTGGCGGGGTTCACCTGGCGGTTCCTCCTCAACGGGGAAATCGGGTTTCTCGGGGGCTACCTGCTGCCCATGGCCGGGCTGGAGCTGAATCCGCTTGCCGAGCCGCGCGCGGCGCTCGTCTCGGTGGTGATCGCCGATGTCTGGAGCCGCACGCCCTTCATGTTCCTGATCTTTCTCGCCGCGCTGCAATCGGTGCCGCGCGATCTCTACGAGGCGGCGCGCATGGACGGGGCCAACCCGTTCCACGAGTTCTTCTTCGTTACCCTGCCGATGCTCAAGGGGGCGCTCTTCGTGGCGATCCTGTTCCGGCTGGTGGACGCGATCAACACCTTCGAGCTGATCTACGTGATGACCCGTGGCGGGCCCGGGAGGGCCACGCAGATCCTCTCGATCTTCGGCTGGCGCACGGCGTTCCAGGAACTCGATTTCGGCCAGGCCGCCGCGCTGGGCGTGGTGATGCTCGCGATCTGCCTTGCCGGGGCGATGCTGATGTTCCGGCGCTTCGCGCGGGAGGGGCAGCAATGAGCGCGCCGCAGCGCCACGGGCGCGCCATCGCGCTCATGCGCGGGGGCTTTCTCGGCGTGGTGATGGTCTTCGTGGTGTTCCCGCTGGTGTGGCTCGCGCTCGCCTCGCTGAAGACGCGCGCCGGCGCGCTGGAGGTGCCGCCGCAGATCGTCTTCACGCCCAGCCTCGAGGCCTACGCCAAGATCCTCGAAAGCGGGCTGGGCCGGGCCTTCCTGAACTCCTTCACGATCGCGCTCACCAACGTGGCGCTCTCGCTCGGCATCGGCGTACCGGCGGCCTACGCGCTGGCCCGCATGCGCGGCGCGGTGCAGGAGAACCTCAGCTTCTGGGTGCTCTCGATCCGGCTCGCGCCGCTCTTCGCGATCATCCTGCCGCTCTACGTGCTCTTCAAGGAACTCGGGCTGCTCGATACCCGGCTGGCGGTGGCCATGGCGCATCTGACGCTTACGCTGCCGCTCGCGGTCTGGCTGCTGATGACCTATTTCCGCTCGCTGCCCGTCGATCTCGACGAGGCCGCGATGCTCGACGGCGCGCGCCCGCTGCAGATCCTGTGGATGGTGGTGGTGCCGATCAGCCGGCCGATGATCGCCTCGGTGGCGGTCATCGTCTTCATCTTCTCGTGGAACGAGTTCCTGCTCGCCTTCTTCCTCACGTCGCGCGATGCGCAGACGGTGCCGGTGGTCGTCGCCGGGCTCGCGGGCACGATGAGCTTCGACTGGCCGCTCATCGCCGCGATCTCCATCTGTTCGATGGTGCCGGCGCTGGTGTTCGTGGGCTTCGCGCAGCGGCTCATCGTGGCGGGGCTTGCCCAGGGAGCGGTCAAGTGAGGCGTATCGCGATCACCGGTGCGGCCGGCGGGATAGGCGCCTCGCTCGCGCGCCACTTCCTCGCCGAGGGCTGGGCGGTGGCGGGCATCGACCGCGCGGCGTTCCCTGCCGATCTCGCGCAGGCCGCTGCGATGCTCTGCCTTGCCGCCGACATCACGGACGAGGCCGCCATCGAGGGGGCCATGGGCGCAGCCGCGGCGGATGGCCCGCTTCACGCGCTCATCGCCAACGCCGCGGTGACCGATCTCGACCACCACTTCGCGCTCGACATGCCCTACGCCACCTGGGCGCGGGTGCTGCGGGTAAACGTCGACGGCGCTTTCCTTTCGGCCCGGGCCGCCGCGCGGCGGATGGGGGAGGGGGGCAACATCGTCTTCGTCACCTCCTCGCTGGCGCGGCTTTCCGATGCGCAGGCCGGCGACGCGCCCTACTGCACTTCCAAGGCGGCGGTGGAAATGCTGGCGCGGGTGCTGGCGATCGAACTTGCGGACATGGGCATCAACGTCAACACGCTCTACCCTTCGGCCATGATCGACACCGGATTCTTCGCGCACTGGCCCGAGGAGCGCCGCGCCGCGCTTGCCGCGCCCTCGCTGCTGAACGCCACCGCGCTGCACCTCGCCGGCCTTGCGCCCGGCGCGGCAACCGGGCGCTCGCTGGACCAGGAACGCTGGGAGCGGGACGCTGCCTACCGGGCGGACTGGGGCGCGGCATGACCGCCTGGATCGACGCGCGCGCCGCCACCCTTCCCGAGATCCGCGCCTTCGTGGCCGAGCATCCCTTCGCGATCCTGCCCATCGGCTCGTTCGAGCAGCACGGCCCGCACCTGCCGCTCGACACCGACAACCTGATCGCGCAGCGCATGGCGCTGGAAACGGCCCGGCGCAGCACCGGGCTCGTGCTGCCGGTGCTCAGCGTGGGCTATGCCTGGGTCTGGGAGGGGGTGCCGGGGACGCTGACCGCGCGGATGAGCACCTACATGGCGCTGATCCGCGACATCGCCGAAAGCCTCGACAGCTGGGGCGTCCGGGCCGTCTACGTGATGTCGGGTCACGGGGCCAACCCGCAGGTCGTCAAGCAGGCGATCCGCGAGCTGATCCACGGCAAGATGGGCATCAGGGTGCTCAACGCCCTCTACCAGGGCCTGCCCGAGATGATGGCGGAGGCGGAGAGCGAGGCCTGGGCGGGCGATCTGCACGCCGAGGAAATCGAGACCTCGCTGATGCTCGCCATCGCGCCCGAGCTGGTGCGCATGGAGCTCGCGGTGCGCGACTACCCGGCGCGCCCGGCCGATTACGGCAAATCCGAGCTCAGCATGGGCCACCTGATGAACACCGGGGTCTTCGGCGACGCGACGAAGGCGAGCGCCGAGAAGGGGCGCCGGTGGATCGAGCTCGGTGCCGAGCGCAGCGCCGCGCTGTGGCTGGGCTTTCTTGCGCGCCACGGGCTGCGGCCCGGCGAGGCATGAGCCCGGCGGGCTACATCGGCATCGATCTTGGCACCTCCGCCGTCAAGGTGCTGGTCCAGGACGAGGCCGGAGCAGTGCACGCCCGCGCCTCGCGTGCCTATCCCACCTCCAATCCGCGCCCCGGCTGGGCCGAGCAGAACCCCGAGGAGTGGTGGCAGGCGGTGGGGGCGGCCGTGCGCGAGGCCATGGCCGGTTGCGCGCTCGTGCCCCGCGCGCTGGGCCTTTCGGGGCAGCTCAACGGTTTCGTGCTTCTTGGCGACGGTGACCGGCCGCTGCATCCCGCCGTGATCTGGCTGGATCTGCGCGCCGAGGCCGAGGCGCGCGACATCCTTGAGAACGGCCCCGATGTATCCGCGCTTTCGGGCAACACGCTCAGCGCGATCTGCGTGCTGCCCAAGCTCGTCTGGATGCGGCGGCACCGTCCCGAGGCGATGGCGGCCACGCGCCGCATCGCGCTTGCCAAGGATTTCATCCTGCTGCGCCTCACGGGCGAACTCGCGACCGATCCTTCCGATGCAGGGTCCACCGCACTCGCCACTCCCGGCGGGAGCGCCTGGGCGCCCGAGCTCTGCGCCCGCGCCGGCATCGAGCCTGCCATGCTGCCGACGATCCGTGCCTCGGGGGAGCCTGCGGGGCACCTCTCGGCATCCGCCGCCGAGGCGCTGGGGCTGCCCGCGGGGCTGCCGGTCGCCACCGGCGCCGGCGACGTCGCCGCCCTGGCGGTGGGCTGCGGGATCGTGGCGCCCGGCCGGGTCGCGATCACGCTGGGCACGGCCGGGCATGTCGTGGCCGAGGCCCCCGGCCCCGCCGGCCCCGCGCCGGAGGGCACCGGGCTCTGGCGCATTCCCCATGCGCTGGAGGGCCGGGGGCTTTGGCTCGGTCTTATCATGGCCGGCGGGCTGAGCCTGAGCTGGCTGCGGGGCATCCTCGCCGCGGGCGGCCCCGCGCCGGCCTTCGAGCGGCTCGAGGCGCTGGCCGCGGAAAGCCCGCCAGGCGCGCGCGGGCTGAGCTACCTGCCGTTCCTCGAGGGGGCGGCCACGCCCCAAGGGCGCCCGGACGCACGCGGGGCCTTCCTCGGGCTCTCCTCGGCCCACGGCGCCGGCGACATGATCCGCGCCGTGATGGAGGGCGTCGCGCACAATGCGCGCGAGTGCGTGGCGGCGCAGGAAACGGCGGGTGTTGCGGTGGCCGAGGTGCGGCTGGCCGAGGGCGGCGCGCAGCTTCCGCTCTGGTGCCAGGTGCTGGCCGATGCGCTCGGACGCGAGGTCGCGCTGATCGGCGAGCGCGACACCTCTGCGGCGGGCGCCGCGATCCTCGCCCATGCCGCGGCCGACGGCGCGGCGCCCGCCGATGTCGCCGACGCCAGCGTGCGGCTGGAGCGCCGCTTCGCCCCTGACGCTGGCGGCGCCGCGGCCATGGCCGAGGGCCATGCCCGCTACCGCGAGGCCTGCGCGCGCCTTTTGTCCTGAGGGGCGGGCCCGCACACGGCCCGGCGCTCAGCCGGCGAGCGCGGCCAGCCGCTTCCTGATCCGCGCTTGCGCCGGGCAGGACTTTCGGCGCGCGAGATCGACATGCAGGAGAAGCTGGTCGCAGGTTGCCAGCAGCGCGCCATCGGCCGCGCGCCGCATCTCGTGAAACAGCCGCAGCTTCTTTTCGCCGGCCTCGGCGATGCGGGTGACGGCCAGCACGGTTTCGCCGCAGCGCGTTTCGTGCAGGAAGCGGGTGGTGGCTTCGACCGTGAAGAAGCTGAAGCCCTCGGCGATGTAGGCCTCGCCGGCGCCGGCCAGATCGAGCAGGGCGTCCGCCGCATCCGAGAACACCTGCCCGTAGCGCCCTTCGTTCATGTGGCCGTTGCGGTCGCCCCAGCCCTCCGGCACGGCGAAGCGCAGGGTCTCGATGGGATTTCCGGTATCGGCGGGCATCGGGCGCGTCACTCCTTGCTGGCCGCAGCTTGCGGTGCGGGGGGGCAAGCTGGCAAGCGGGCGCTCACCTGTAGGTCCGCGCCTCGATCGGCGTGGCCTCGAGCATCTCCCGGCAGGACTGCAGGAATACCGCCTCGGGCGGCGAGGCCGAGCGGCGCGGATTGGCGACCATGTAGATGTCGATGCCGGGCAGGCCGGTGTACGGCGCAAGCTGCCAGAGATTGCCGGCCTCGACATCGCGCCGCGCGACATGCACCGGCAGCGCGCCCACGCCGAGGCCTGCCACGATCATCCGCCGCACCTCGGTGAGGTTCGAGGATATGCCGCGCGGCCCGGGCGCGAGGCGGGCCCGCGCCCTCAGCCGCGCCACCGAGTCGAGCGGGCCGCCCTCGATCTCGGTCTGGAAGGAAACCGAAGGCTCGCCGGCAAGATCGGCCAGCCGGATGCCTTCCTTTCCGAAGAGGCGGTGCCCCGGCCCGCAGAAAAGGCCGAAATACTCGCGGAACAGCAGATCCAGCCGGAGCCCCTGGGGCTTCCGGTCGATCAGGCAGATGCCGAGGCTCACCCGGTTCTGGCGCACCCGGGCCACCACCTCGGCGCTCTCGGCGATGCCGATGGAGAAGGTCACCTTGGCATGGCGCGCCGCGAACTCGGACAGCACCCGGTCGAAGTGCGGCGAGACGACATGGCTGGCAAGCGTCAGGTTGATGTGGCCGTGCAACTCCTCCTCTTCGGTGCCCATGATCGCGGGGATCTGAGCGACCGCGCCGAAGATGCTGCTGCACTCCGCGTAGAGCCGCCGCCCGGCCGGCGTGACGAAGAACTCGTTGGAGCTCCGCCGCACGAGGCGGTGCCCCACGCTTTGCTCGAGGCGCTTGAGCGCGCTGGAGATCGTGGGCTGCTTCAGCCCGAGGTGATCCGCGGCCCGGGTGACGCCCCGCTGCTCGACGACCACCATGAAGGTGCGCAGCAGGTTCCAGTCCAGGTTCCAGGGGAAGCGCTGTTCATAGGGGCGAAGCATAGATATCATCGATATTGAACATTTTTCATATCTATTTGCATGATGGACGGCGCGGTGCAAACCTTTCTTCCAGGATCGGGCGGCGCGTGCCGCCGGTAGTCCGTGAAACGACAGATCGACAGGGAGAAACGACAATGCCGAAGCGCAGGGTACTGCTGACCTCCACCGCGGCCGCCGCCGTTCTTGCGATGGCGGGGCTCGGGCTCGCCCCGTCCGCCACCGCAGAGGAACTGGAAGAACTGCAGGAGCGCGGCGTGATCCGCATCGCGATGAGCGGTGCCTACCCGCCGTTCAATTTCGTGAACGAAAGGAACGAGGTCGTCGGGTTCGACCCCGCCATCGGCACCGAGATCGCCGAGCGCATGGGCCTCGAGGTGGAAATCGTCACCACCGCCTGGGACGGCATCATCGGCGGACTTCTGGCCAACAAGTACGATGCCATCGTCGGCTCCATGTCGATCACCGAGGAGCGTGACGAGGTCGTCGATTTCGTTGGCCCCTACTACACCACCAAGCGGGCGATCTTCACCAAGCCCGACAGCGGCATCACCAGCGTCTCGCAGCTCGACGATATCCGGCTCGGGGTGACACTGGGGGAAACGCACGAGCAGTGGGCCCGCGAGCGGGGCTATTCCATCCGGACCTACAAGGGATTGCCGGAGCTTCTTCTCGAGCTGCAGAACGGCCGGGTGGATGCCATCGTGAACGACTCGATCGCCGCCATTCTCGCGATGAACGAGAACGGCTACGAGTACTACATGCTTCCCGATCTCGAGACCGACGTGATCGGCGCCGGCATCGCGATCCGCGAGGGCAACCCCGAGCTTCAGGCGGCGATGCAGGAGGCGCTCGATGCGATGATGGAAGACGGCACCTATCTCGCGATCGCCGAGGAGTGGGTCGGCGGTGACATT
>CAYXOX010000005.1:0-43264 GCA_964466745.1 uncultured Rhodobacterales bacterium | reverse complement strand
CATTCGCTGATCGCGCCCGGGGCCGCCGCCGCGGCGGCGGCCCCGGGCCCCTTGGGCTGCCCCTGGCATGACGACCGATTACGGTAAGCTCACCTGGGAAGAGGTGCGCGACGCGGACAAGGATCGCGTCGTGATCCTGAACGTCTCGGCCACCGAGGACCACGGCCCCCACATGCCCCTCGACACCGACACGGTGCTGGGCATGGCGGTGGCCAACGGCGTGGCGCGCGCCTTGCCCGACGAGGTATTCGTGATGCCGCCCGTGCCCTACGGGTTCAACGAGCACCACAAGGATTTTCCCGGCGTCATCTGGATCAAGCCGGAGACGCTGCTGGCCTTCGTCACCGACATCACCGCCTCGCTCGCCCATCACGGATTCCGGCGCATCCTGCTGCTGAACTCCCACGGCTCCAACCACCCGGTGCTCGACCTCGCCGCGCGCAAGACGGTGATCGATAGCGAGGTACTCTGCGTTTCGGCCTCCTACTGGAACCTCTGCGCCGAGCACATCAACGCGCACCGCAAGTCGCAGACCGGGGGCATCGCCCATGCCGGCGAGTTCGAGGCGGCGATGTACAAGCATCTCCACCCCGAGCTTGTGCATCTCGAGAAGGCGGCGCCGCAGATCGTGCACGATCCGAAGAGCCGCTTCTTCAACCTCGATCTCGCGCGGGGCGGCGGGCGCGCGATGCTGATGCGCTGGTGGTCGGAGGTATCGCCCGACGGCACCATGGGCGATCCCACGGTCGCGGATGCCGCGACGGGCGCGCGTTTCCTCGCGGCCGCCATCGAGGAAACCGCCGCGCTTGTCCGCGAGATCCGTGCGCTGCCGATCCTGCAGCGCACGGATCATCACTAGGAGGGCGGCGGTGGACATCGAGCTGATGCTGACGGTCTACCCGTTCTTCATCGAGGCGGCCCTCGTCACGGTGCAGCTTGCGGCGCTGACCACGATCCTCGGCCTCGCTTGCGGGGCGCTCGGCGCCGCGGCCCGGCTTTCCCGCCTGCGCGTGTTCCGCGCCATCGGGGCGGCCTATGTCAGCGTGATCCGGGGCACGCCCGCGCTGATCCAGCTCTTCATCCTCTATTTCGGCGGCCCGCAGGTGGGCATCCAGCTAGACGCCTTCGAGGCGGGCGTCATCGGACTCGGCGTCAACATCGGCGCCTACATGACCGAGACGATCCGCGGCGCCATCATCTCGGTCGACCGCGGCCAGACGGAAGCGGCGCGCACGCTGGGGCTGAGCAGGCTGCAAAACATGCGCTACGTCGTGCTGCCCCAAGCCGCGCGGCTGATGATCCGCCCCCTCGGCGTGAACATCAACGCGCTCATCAAGGGCACCG
This sequence comes from uncultured Rhodobacterales bacterium, assembly GCA_964466745.1. Taxonomy (GTDB): domain Bacteria; phylum Pseudomonadota; class Alphaproteobacteria; order Rhodobacterales; family Rhodobacteraceae; genus CAYXOX01. The sequence goes on along the minus strand of CAYXOX010000005.1, from coordinate 41,920 downwards.
CGCTGGTGGCGCCGATCGCGGTCGTGGAACTGACCTACACCGCGCAGCGCTACATCGGCTCGACCTACAAGCCCTTCGAAATGTTCCTGCTTTCGGGAGCGCTTTACATGATCATCATCTACGCCGCCGGCCGCGGCATCGTCTGGCTCGACCGCCGGGCGCGGATCGTCTGATGCCGGAGGAGACGTGCCATGTCGCTTGATTTCACGGTGGTGCCGCAATTTCTCGACGTGATCCTGATCGGCGTGCTCTGGACCATCGCGATCACCGTGGGGGCGGCGATCCTGAGCTTCGTGGGGGGCATCTTCTTCGCGGTCATCGCGCTTTACGCGCCCTGGTTCGTCCGGTTGCCGTTCCGCGCTTTCGAGTGGCTCTTCATGGGAACGCCGCTGCTGCTTCAGCTTTTCCTGATCTATTTCGGCCTGATCCAGATCGGGATCGACCTGCCGGCCTTCGTGGCCGGCGTGATCGGGCTGGGCCTGCACTTCGCGGTCTACAATTCCGAGCTGATCCAGTCGAGCATCCTGGCCGTCGACAAGGGACAGACCGAGGCATCGCGCACGCTCGGCCTGAGCCGGATGCAGACCCTGCGCTACGTGGTGGTGCCGCAGGCGGTGCGCGACGTGATCCCGCCCATCGGCAACAACATGATCGCGCTCCTGAAGGATTCCGCGCTGGTCTCGGTCATCGGCGTGTCGGAGCTGACCCTCTCGGCCCAGCAGGCCATCGGCCGCACGTTCCGGCCCTTCGAGTTCTACGTGACCGCGGCCGTGTTCTACTACCTGATCAACCTCATGATGGAAGCCGTGCAGCGCCGCATCGAGCGCCGCATCGCCCTGAGCCGCTAGGAGAGCGCCGTGGTGCCAGAGACCGCTTTCGTGGAGATCCGCAACGCCGCCAAGAGCTTCGGCAGCCTCGAGGTGCTCAAGGACATCAGCCTGAAGGTGGACCGGGGGCAGATCGTCGCCATCATCGGGCCCAGCGGTTCGGGCAAGTCCACCCTGCTGCGCGCGATCAACGAACTCGACCCGCTGACATCGGGGGAGGTCTGGCTCGAGGGGGTGCAGATCAACAAGAAGCTGCCGCACCGGCAGTACGAAAAGCACGTGAACCAGGTGCGCCAGGACATCGGGATGGTGTTCCAGCACTTCAACCTGTTCCCGCATCTCACCGTTCGCGGCAACATCACGCTGGCGCCGAAGCTCCTGAAGGGGGTCGACGAGCGCGCCGCCGACAGGATCGCCGAGGAGCAGCTCGCCCGGGTCGGCCTTTCCGAGAAGATCGACGCCTATCCCTCGCAGCTCTCCGGCGGCCAGAAGCAGCGGGTCGCCATCGCGCGTGCGCTCGCGATGGCACCGAAGGTGATGCTCTTCGACGAGGCGACCTCCGCGCTCGACCCCGAGCTGGTGGAGGAGGTGAACCTCGTGATGAAGCAGCTGGCCGAGGAGCACATGACGATGATCATCGTCACCCACGAGATGGGCTTCGCCGAGAGCGTCTGCGACAGGGTGCTCTTCATGGACAAGGGCGTGGTCGTCGAGGAGGGCCCGCCGGATGTGATCTTTCGCAATCCCGAGAGCGAGCGCACCCGGGCCTTCCTGCGCAAGCACCTGGAGGGCAACAACCGCCCATGACACGCGCCGCCTCGCACCTCTTCTACCAGTCCCGGCTACCGCGCCCCACGCTGGACCGCGGCGAGGGCATCTACCTGCAAGACACCTCGGGCCGGCGCTACATCGATGGCAGCTCGGGGGCCATGGTTTCCAACATCGGGCACTCCAACCCGCGCGTGCTCGCGGCGATGCGCGAGCAGATGGAGCGAGCGACCTTCGGCTATCGGCTGCACTTCCAGACGGATGCGGCCGAGCGGCTCGCCGCCCAGACGGCGGCGCTTCTGCCCGAGGGGCTCGACCGGGTGTTCTTCGTGTCCGGCGGCTCGGAGGCTGTGGAGAGTGCGATCAAGCTCGCCCGCCAATACGCGCTGGCGCGTGGCGAGGGCTCGCGCTGGAAGGTGATCTCGCGCTTTCCGGGCTATCACGGCTGTACGCTGGGCGCGCTGGCGCTGACCGGCTACGACCCGCTCACGGGGCCCTTCGAGCCGATGATGCGCCCGATGCCGAAGGTGCCGGCACCCACCTGCTATCTCGACCGCGACGGTCTCGACGATGCGGCCCGCGGCCTGCGCTATGCCGAGATGCTGCGCGAGGAGATCCTGCGCCAGGGGCCCGAGACCGTGCTCGGCTTCATCATGGAGCCCGTCGGCGGCGCCTCGACCGGGGCCCTCGTGGCCCCCGACAGCTACTATGCCCGCGTCGCCGAGATCTGCAGGGAGTTCGGGGTGCTCCTGATCTACGACGAGGTGATGTCCGGCGCGGGCCGCACCGGCGCCTTCGTCGCCGCCGAGCACTGGGGCATAGTGCCCGACATTATGGTGCTCTCCAAGGGCTTCGCCGCCGGGTACATGCCGCTGGGCGCCACCGTGGCGCAGACCGCGATCGTGGAAGCGGTGCTGGACGACGGCGGCTTCCAGCACGGCTTCACCTATGCCGGCAACCCGCTGGCCTGCGCAGCCGGATCGGCCGTGCTCGCGGAGATCGAGGCCCAGGGGCTCGTGGCCAACGCCGCGGCCATGGGCGCGCTTCTGAAATCCCGGCTGGAAGGGCTGATGGCCCGCTATCCCTTCATCGGCGACGTGCGCGGCAAGGGCCTTCTGCTGGCCTTCGAGCTGGTGAGCGACCGCGAGACGATGCGCCCCCTGCCTCCGGGGTTGAACGCGCACCAGCGGCTGGTGGACATCGCCTACGAGCGGGGCCTCATCATCTATTCCCGCCGCACGCGCGGCGGAACCGAGGGCGATCACTTCCTCGTCTGCCCGCCGCTGATCATCACCGAGGCGCAGCTAGACGAGCTGGTCGGCATCCTCGACGGGGCGCTGGCAGCGTTCGAGGCCGAGGCGCTCGCCGCCCGCTCCGAAGCCGTGTGAGGGGGCGCAATGTCCAAGATCATCATCACCTGTGCCGTCACCGGCTCGATCCACACGCCGTCGATGTCGCCCTATCTGCCGGTTACCGCGGAGGAGATCGTGGAGCAGGCCGTCGCCGCTGCCGATGCCGGTGCCGCTATCCTGCATCTGCACGCGCGCGACCCCGAGAACGGCCGGCCCTCGGCCGCGCCGGAGCACTTCCAGGCCTTCCTGCCGCGGATCAAGCAGGCATCCGACGCAGTGCTCAACATCTCCACGGGCGGCAGCGCGGTGATGACGCTCGACGAACGGCTGGCCGCGCCGAAGGCCGCGGCGCCCGAGATGTGCTCGCTCAACATGGGGACCATGAACTTCGCGCTCTATCCCATGGCCGCGCGGATCGACACCTGGAAACACGACTGGGAGAAGCCGTTTCTCGAAGGCTCGGACGATCTCGTCTTCAAGAATACCCCGCGGGACATCGCGCGCATCCTCACCGAGCTCGGCCGGGATCGCGGCGCGCGCTTCGAGTTCGAGTGTTACGACGTGAGCCATCTCTACATGCTGCGGCACTTCGTCGATCGCGGGATGGTGGAGCCGCCGTTCTTCATCCAGTTCGTCTTCGGCGTTCTCGGCGGCATCGGCGCGGACCACGAGAACCTGATGCACATGAAGCGCATCGCCGACAAGCTCTTCGGAGACGATTACGCCTTCTCGGTGCTGGCCGCAGGGCGCCAGCAGATGCTTCTGGCGAGCATGGCCGCGGCCATGGGCGGGCACGTGCGCGTGGGGCTCGAGGACAGCCTGATGATCGCGCGCGGCACGCTGGCGCGCAGCAATGCCGAGCAGGTCTCCAAGATCCGCCGCATCGTGGAGGATCTCGGGCGGGAGGCCGCCACGCCGGCCGAGGCGCGCGCGCTCCTGCATCTCAAGGGCGGCGACCGGACGGCGATCTGACCAGCGGCACGGCCGCGGGCTTAGCGCGGCAAGGCGGAGGAAGAACATGCAAGCGGTATTCGACGCGCGGCAGTGGAAGCACGACCCGCAACACTTCATGGCCAATGGCGTGGTGTCGCGCAGTCCCGAGCAGGCCGCGCGGATCGACGCGCTCACCGCCGGCGCGAAGGCCGCCGGCTGCACCTTCACCGAGCCGGCCGATGCCGGGCTTGCGCCCATCGCGGCGGTCCACAGCGCGGAGTACCTGACCTTCCTGCAGACGATCTACCGACGTTGGCGCCGGATCGAGGGGGCCGCGCCGGAGGTCGTGCCCAACGTGCACCCGGCGAGCCGGAGCGACAGCTATCCCAAATCGGCCGTCGGGCAGGCCGGCTTTCACCAGGCCGACACCGCGTGCCCGATCGCCGAGCACACCTGGGAGGCCGCGTACTGGTCGGCCCAGAGCGCCGTGTCGGCCGCCGATCTCGTCGCGGCGGGGGCGCGTTCGGCCTACGCGCTTTGCCGCCCGCCGGGGCATCACGCGTTCGGGGATCTCGCCGGGGGTTTCTGCTTTCTCAACAACGCGTCCATCGCGGCCGAACGCCTGCGCGCCGCGGGGGCGCGCGTGGCGGTGCTCGATGTCGACGTGCACCACGGCAACGGTACCCAGGGCATCTTCTACCGGCGCGCAGACGTTTTGACGGTTTCGGTGCATGCCGATCCGGCCCGTTTCTACCCGTTCTTCTGGGGCCATGCCCACGAGCGGGGAGAGGGGGCGGGCCTTGGGGCGAACCTCAACCTGCCCCTGCCGCGCGGCACGGCCGACGCGGAGTACCTGGCCACGCTCGACACCGCGCTCGCCCGCATCGGGGCCCATGGCACGCAGATCCTCGTCGTGGCGCTCGGCCTCGACGCCTCCGTCGACGATCCGTTCCAGGGGCTGGCGATCACGGCAGAGGGTTTCGAGCGCATCGGTGCCCGCCTCGCCATGGCGGGGCTGCCGACCCTCTTCGTGCAGGAGGGCGGCTACCTTTCGGAAAGCCTTTCTACCAACCTCACGCGGGTCCTGACCGGCTTCGCGGGCGGCTAGCCGGGGGGGCGGCGGCACCGGCGGGCGGCGCTGCTGGTTTCAGTCACGGAGCGGCGCGGGGGAAGGCGATTTCGGTGACATCGGCGATGAAGAACGGGAAATACGCATCCGTGCCGAACATGTTGCCGGCTTCAACCCGGAAGGGCAGGCGGTAGCCCTCCACCTCCCGGAAGTCCGAAACAACTGCCCCGAAGGGTTGCTGGCGGTAGACCTTCTCGGGGTTCGCGTTGCTCCAGCGCTGAAACGAAACTTCCGCCGGCTGGCCGCGCGCGTCCACGGTGATGTCGACGGCCTGTTCGAGCGCGCCGTGCGCGACCGTCACGCGTGCGGTGTCGCCGTCGACGGCGGACCAGGACACCCCGGGCCCCGGCATGAGCGCGGCCGGCGTCCAGATGCTCGCTTCCGAAACGGATCGACCGAAGGCGGACCGTGCGTGATCGGCCCCGCCGCCCAGCCGGGCCACCGGGATGAGCCCGAAGATCCTGAAGCGCGTCCAGGTGCCGGAATCCGAGCCCGAAACGGGCATGGCGCCGCGCGTGTGCATCGCCCAGACGAAGCCCTCGGGCGGCGCGAGAATCTGGCGCGCCGCCATCGGCCGGTATCCCGGCGCGTCCCTGGTGCCGAGGCTGAACTGGCCCGTCATTTCGATGACGGCCACGGGCAGCAGCGGCGTGCCGGGTGCGATCATGTATTCGAAGTACCGGCGGGCCGGTTCGGGCAGGCGGGCCACCATCGCGGGATCGAAGCGTTCCGGGTCCGCGGGCTGGAGCGCGCCGAGCCGCGCCCATTCGGCGCGATCGGCGCGGCGGTCGAGCCAGGCCAGCACCGCCAGGGAGACGACGCCGAGCGCCAGAAGGGCGAGGATCAGTTTCAGCACGGGCGCTCTCCCGTTCCTTGGATGGTTAGTCGGCGCGGGCTCCTCGCCCGGAAGGCTACCACGAGTGCGGCCGCAGGTCATGGGGCCCCGGCTTCGGCATGCGGGCCCGCCCGTTGAGCCGGGCGGTGTGGCGTTGCCCTGCCGCCGCACCCTGCACCCGTGGCCCGGCAGGGAAGGTTGTGGGCACCGCGATGTCTGCCCTCGGGCCGCGCGGCTTGTGCGGCCGTGCAGCCCTCAGCCTTGCCCGGACCGCCCCTTGCCCAGGATCTCCTTGAGCGTGCGGCTTTCGAGCGGGTTCGTCAGCGACCAGGTGCCGGTGAACTCGAACGCGCCCCGCGGGGTATCCCTGATCGAGCGCACCTTGACGACCTTGCCGTCGGGGAAGCCAAGCTGCCCCTTGCCCAAGGTGATCTCGCCCTCCAGCGCCACGACCTTGCCCCTCTCGGCGTCGTAGGAGAGGTAGGAGTAGACCCAGTCGCCAAGCAGGGTCTGCCCAAGCACGGGCTGATGGACCATCGGCAGGTAGCTGAGCATGTGATCGAACTCGTAGTAGTGGCCCTCGGGCCCGTCCGGCCGCAGGTTCGACGCCAGGATCGTTTCGCCGAAGAGGAGCGGCTCGACCGTCATCTTGCGGGGGTGCCCCTCGATGCGGGCGCGCGACTTGTTGAAGCCGTAGAACCAGCGGCCCTCCAGCGTCGCCGCGGTGCTGTTGAGCCAGAGATGGGGGTAGTACATGAAGGGCCCCGGAGGGCCGTGCTCGGGGTTTTCGAACTCGACGTATGGAACGACGCTCACGGCCTCCTGGTAGTGCATGCCGCCGGACGACTGCAGGTTGGTGCGCACGCCGGACTGATCGGTCAGGATGATCGCCACGGGGTGCTGGCCCGGGGCAAAACCGTTCTGCTCCATCAGTTTCAACCCGCTTGGCAACAGCGCGCGCGCCTGCTCGACGGGAACGGGGATGGTGATGGCCGCGCCGGTGACGTCGCCGCGGGCGTAGATGGAGTTCCACGGCGGTGGGGCGTTCTGGGCGGCGAGATCGGAGACGAAGACGTCGCGCTCGCCCACGATGGGGATGTCGCTTCCCGAGATGGCCCGCGCGGCCTGCAGCCCGCCCATCGCGGCGGCTTCCACGCAGCCGGCGTTGAGCCCCGTGTAGAGCCAGTCGCCCGCGGCGAAGAGATTGAGGAACCCGGTGTTGCCCGCGGTGATGCGTGCGGCGGTGGAGCCCGGCGGCGATTGCACATAGCGCTCCGAATGGTCGACGTTGACCCGGAAGTACTGGGCATCGATCCCGCCGGACAGCAGCGTTCGGTCGAAGCGGCCGCCCGGGCCGGCCGCGCCGGGCAGGACCTGGGGGAGCCGGGTGTCGAGCCAGGCCTCCGCGCCCGCCTTCATGGCCGCGAGCTGGCGCCCGGGATAGTCGCTTGCGCCGGGCGGCGGGGCGGGTTCGGTCTCGTGAAACACCGAGCAGGTGTAGGAGATCTGCTTCGGTCCGGCCGGTCCGTGCGCCTCGCGCGGCAGCAGGAAGGACATGTCGGCCCAGGTATCCAGAGGCTCGAAGAAGGCCGTCAGCACGGCGCCGTCGGCGGGCGCTCCCGAGCCTGCCCGCAACTCGGCAAGCGGCTTGTCGAGCCAGAGCTGCATCGCCTGGGTGGGGACGGTGGCCACCTTCTCGACCATCGCCTTCCAGGCCGGGTCGGCCCGGACCAGTTCGGGAGCGACGACGGGCACCGCGCCGAGCGAGATGCCGAACACCACGACGTCGAAATCCTCGCCATGCTTCAGCGTGATCTCCTGGACGTTCTTCCAGCCCGACCAGATGCTTTCCAGATCGGCGCCCGAGGCCTTGAGCGCGGCTCCCTCGACGAGCTGATCGTAGAGCGGCTCGGCCGGCCAGCACGGCAGGCCCTCGATCTCCACCAGCGGCTCATAACCGGCCCCGGGAGACTTCAGCGTTGCCTGGCGGGCGATGCGGATCTCGTCCACCAGCTCCTTCGAGGCGTTCAGCCCGAGGTCGAGTACCTCGTGAAAGAACGCGAAGCGAACCCCCTCCTTCACGAGCGCCTCGTAGAGCGGGGCGAAAACGATGTCGCCCATGCCGCCGTTCATCTTGAAGAAGAGCGCACCCTTGTAGGTGAAGAGGAGCCGCAGGAGCCCCCGCATGCCGACACCGGCCGCGACGCACCGGTTCTCGAAACGCGCGTCGCCCGCGTGGGAGCCGAAAACGTAGTCGTAGGAGCACCGCCCGACGGCGCTGCGCATGGCCCATTCCGGTGCCCCGTGTCGCATGCACCAGCCCGTCCACTCCTCGTCGTCGATGCTGTCGAACCCTCTGAGAAGGATGTCGTCGGCGATCATGCCCCGCGCGCAGGCCGCCCCGATGTGCAGGCCGGCGAGAAGCGCGCGGGCCGGCGGCGCGTAGCCCGCGCCCTCGCCGTGGTTCGAGAGCGCCTCGACGACCTCCTCCAGAAGCCAGGCGACGAGCCTGCTCAGCGGTGCCAGCCGGTGCTGCCCGCCCGGCGGCATCCAGCGCGCGGCGTGGGCGGCGGCGTGAAGCGGGCTCGTGCGGTGCTCGGACGGAATCTCCCGGGCATGTGCGCGCAGATCCTCGGGGACACTCTCCAGGCGCGCGCCCGCAACTTTCGCGCCCGAGTGCTTCTCGAACAGCGCCAGCAGCCGCGCCAGCCCGTTGAGGAGTTCGCGCAGGTAGTCCACCGCCGAGAGGGTCAGGTTGCCGGAGCCGGGTTTCTCGTCGTTCGTGCCGAAGGGCACCTCGAAGATCTCGGCGCTGTCGCCGCTCAGTTCGGCCATCCACGCCGAGGCGAGCGGAACGAAGGCCGAGGCGATGTCGCGGGCAGGGCAGCTCGCGGGGCGGTCGGCCACAGCGTAGGCATCGGCGAGGACGCGAAACGCGTTGTCGTAGTAGCCTCCCCAGACATGCAGCCCATGCTCCTCGATCCGGCCGCCGCGGCCGCGGCCCGAGGCGCCCTTGCCGCCAAGGCGCCAGCCGCGCTGGTATACCGTGATCTCATACTTCTCGCGCCAGTCCGGCTCGCGGGTCAGCTGAAAGGCCGCCGTCATCGCGCCAACGCCGCCGCCCAGAACCGCGATCCGTATCTTTTCCGCCATGGCTGCCCCCTTGTTCGCCGTGCGCCCGACGATGGCATCCTGCACGCGGAATACAACCGCAGCGCCCCGCAACCGGCGGTACTGTCTCGCGTGGCGACAGTGCCGAGAGCAGTGGATGGGGCGGCGCGCCATCCTTGGCGTTTACCTCGCGACGGCGATCCGTTTATGGTCATTCAAAACGGGTGAACGATCGGCCAGCACATGCAGACGATGCCGGAATGGCTCAGGGAGCACGGGCTGGAGCAGTACACGGACGCGTTCCGCGATGCCGATGTGGATCTCGATATTCTCTCCGACCTGACGGACGAGGACCTTCGCGAGCTGGGCATGTCGCTCGGCCAGCGGCGGCGCTTTATCACTGCCGCTCGCGGGCTCGCCGTGCCCGCGGCGGGGCCGGAGGCCATCGGCACCGGGGCGGAGCGCCGGCAGCTCACGGTGCTTTTTGCCGACATGGTCGGCTCCACCACCCTCTCGACGCTGATGGATCCCGAAGACCTGCTGGATCTGGTTTCGGCTTACCACAAGATCTGCAGAGAGGCCGTCGAACGCCACGGCGGCACCGTCGTCAACCTGATCGGCGACGGGATGCTCGCTTTCTTCGGCTATCCCGTTGCCGCCGAGAACGATGCCGAGCGCGCGATCGAGGCCGGCTTGCGGATCGTCCAGGACGTCGCGCAGATCTCCACGCCGGCCGGCGCTCCGCTGGAGACGCGCTGCGGTGTGGCCAGCGGGCTGACCGTGGTTGGCAACCTGCGCGGCTCGGAGGTGGACGGCTACGGCGAGATCCCCAACCTTGCCGCGCGAATCCAGTCTGTCGCGGCGCCCCGCCAGGTCGCGATCTCCGACGAGACCAAGGCGATCGCGGGCCACGCCTTCGACTGCGGCGAGCTCGGGCTGCTGAGCCTCAAGGGCTTTTCGGGCAGGCTGCGCGTGTGGGCGGCTGAGCGCCGCGACCGCACGGAGAGCCGCTTCATGGCCCTGCACGGGGGCGGCGTCGGCCGGCTCACGGGGCGCGCGGCCGAGCTCGGTTGGCTCGAAGCGGCCCATGCCAGGGCCGAGGCCGGGGAAGGGGCGGTCGTCGCCGTGCTCGGGGATGCCGGGATGGGCAAGTCGCGCCTTGTCTACGAGCTTTCCGAACGCGCGGCAGCGCGCGGACGGGTGATTACCCTCCAGGGGGTCGCCGGCGCCGAGGTGGCCCCTTTCGCGCCGGCCATTGCCGAGCTCGAAGCCGCCGCGGGAATCACCGAGGGCGACCCGGCCGAGGCCCGTCTGGACCGCCTCGACGAGCACTGTGCCGAGTTCGGGCTTTCGCGCGAGGACGCGTCGCTCATGGCTGCGCTCTGCGGTATCGCGCCCGACGGGCGCTACCCGCAGCTCACGCTCTCTCCGGCGCGGCTGCGCGCCTCTATCATCTCCGCGCTGCTGCGCAGGCTCAAGGCCATGGCCGAACGCGCGCCGCTCCTCGTGGTGCTGGAGGATGCCCACTGGTTCGACCCCTCGACGAACGAACTGGCGGCCGGGCTGGCCACCGCCGTCAAGGGGAGGCGGATCTGCCTTGTGGTGACGGTCCGCAGCAGCGAGTCCACCCCGCTGAACACGCCGGAGGGCGCGGCCCGGATCGACCTCGGGCGCCTCTCGGCGCAGGATGCGCGTGCGCTGCTGGCGGAAACCGTGCCGGATCTTCCGGACGAGACGGTGGCGCGCGTGCTGGACAGGGCCGACGGCGTTCCGCTCTTCCTGCGCGAGATCGCCCTCGCCGCACAGGCCTCGTCGCGGGGCGACGCGAAGGCGCACGATCCAATCCCCCTGACGCTCCAGAGCGCCCTCCTGGCCCGCCTCGACAGGCTGGGGCCTGCGCGCCGCGTTGCGCGCGCGGCTGCCGTCGTGGGCCGCGAGTTCGATGCGGCCCTGCTCGAACCGCTGCTTTCGGAGAGCCGGGGCATGATCGACGCGGTGCTCGAACGGCTCTACGCGGAGGGCGTGATCGTTCCGGTGGAGGAGGGCCGCTACCGCTTTGCCCACGCGCTGATCCACGAGGCCGCCTACGAGAGCCAGCTGCGCCGGCTGCGGCGCGAGGCCCATCTCACCGTGGCGAAGGCGCTGGGCGAGGGTGCCGAGCCGCGCGTGCTCGCGCATCATCTGGAGGCCGGCGGTGCCATGGACGAGGCCATGGCGAACTGGCGCGCGGCCGGCCTCAAGGCTCTCATGGCCTCGGCGAACGCCGAAGCCGTCACCGCCTACGGCCGTGCCCTCGCGCTTCTGGAGGCCGAACCGGACGCCTCGCGCGACCGGCTGTTCGAGCTGCACGTCCTGATCGAGCAGGGCCTCGCCTGCATCGCGCTCATGGGGTTCGCCGCGCCGCAGGTCGGCGCCGTCTACGATCGTGCCGAGGCCATCGCCCGGGCGCTCGAGCCGGGCCTCGACACCATGCGCGCGCTCTGGGGCGCCTGGCTCTACGCGCTCGTTGCCGGGGATCTCGCCCGCGCGCGCGGCCTGGCGCGCGAGATGCTGCAGATCGCGACCGCCCTCGGCGACGACAGCATGCGCTGCGAGGCGCTCGTGGCGCTGGCCATAACCGAGTTCTGGATGTGCGATCTCGGCGATGCCGAGGCGCATCTCGACGAGGCCGTTGCCATCTACGATCGCCTCGGCACGGACGCGTTCGGCACACATCTCGTGCTCTTCGGGCAGGATCCGAAGGTCGTCGCGCTGTGCTACTACGGGTATCTCTACTGGGTGATCGGCGCGCCGAAGAGGAGCCGCAGGGCAAGCGTGGCCGCGATCCGGCACGCCGATGCGCTCGGCCATCCGTTCACCATCGCCTGGGCCTACGGATTTGCGGCCAACGCCTACTGGTGGCGCGGGGAACATCGTGCCTCGGTGCTCGTCGGCGACAGCGGCATCGACTACTCGGAGCGCCAGGTCTTCCCGCTCTGGAGCGAGGCGGCCAAGATCGGGCGGTGGGCTTCGGCGGCTGCCATGGCCGATGGCGAGGCGCGGACCGCCGCCGCCCGTTCGGCGGTCGAGGGGCTGCAAGGCTACATGGCCACGGGCGCATTGACCGTCGTGCCGACAGCTTGCCTGCAGGCCGCGAGCGCCTGCCGGCTCGCGGGCGATCTCGACGCCGCCCGCCACTGGATCGACGAGGGCGAGCGCCTCGCCGCCCAGACCGGCGAGCGCGTTTCGGGGCTGCGCGTGGCCGTGCACAGGGCACGGCTGATGCGCGATGCCGATGCCCCGGACTCCCGGACGGAGGCGGTCTTGCGCGCCGGGCTGGCGGACGCAGCCGGGCAGGGCGCTGTCATGATCGCGCTCGAATGCGCCGAGGAACTAGCCGACCTTCTTGCTTGCTCCGGGCGCCGCGGCGAAGCCCGGACCATCCTCGAAGACGCGCTGGACCGCATGCCGCAACCGCACCAGCACCGACAGATCCGCCGCGCGAAAGCATATCTCGACGCACTCGGCTGAACCGGCCACTGCCAGAGCCGGGCGGGGCTGCCGGATGCGCCGATTTCCCAAGGAGCCCGCGATGCCCACCGAACTTCCTTCCTTCGTCCAGCGTGGCGGCATGCAGATCTTTCCCCAGCCCTGGGCCATCCGGCGCGGCGACTACTGGGGATTCCTTCTCGAGGCCGACGAGGCCGCGATGCAGGCCTCGATCTGCGACCGGCTCTTCAATGACCCGATGGGGCAGCCGGGCCGCTTCGTGCCCGCCGGGCCGTTCACGATGCTCGTCTTCAACGATCTTCGGCAGCTCGTTTCGGCCGCTCCGGGCTGGGAGGGCAGGGGGGTCATGCACGAGCACGAGGCCGCCTTCTGGACGCTGGTGCAGGACACGCAGGGCGACCGGCTGCTCTGGACACAGACCTACATGATCGTCGACCGGGGCCGGGCTGTCAGCACCGGCCGCGAGACATTCGGCTTTCCCAAGGAGTACGGCTGGATCGAAACGCCGCAGGACGCGCGCGACCCGGCGCATTTCGCCATCGATACCATCGTGGTGCCGGAGTTCGGCAGCGGCGATCTCGAATGCCGCGAGCGGCTCGTGACCGTTACCCGCACGGGCAAGGGCGATGCCGCACGGGAGTTGGGCGCGGGCCTCTGGGGTGCGCTCCGCACCGGCTGGGATGTGCTGCGCCACTCCGGCGGGCTTCTCGGCGCTGCGCGAACCGTGCTGCATGGCCTCGAGGACGGCGTCGAGATGACCGTCCCGATGGTGTTTCTCAAGCAGTTTCCCGATGTGGCCGACCCGTCCCGGTGTTGCTACCAGGCGGTGACGGAAGCCCGCACCGTCCTGAACACCCTCCATTCCGGGCTCGTCTTCTTCGATAAATTCGACATCGAGATCGGAAACTGGGCCAGCCACGACATCGTCGGCGATTTCGGCCTTGCGGGCGGGGTGCAGGCCCCCACCATCGGGTTCTGGGTCAACATGGACTTCACCGTGGAGCCGGGGCGCGAGATCTGGCGCGCGGCGGGCACATGACGGGAAAGGAAGCGGACATGGGCAAACGGCGCATCGCGGTGCTGGGCGGCGGGCTGGGCGGGATGAGCGCCGTCTACGGGCTGACGTCCACCCCGGGCTGGGAAGACGAGTTCGAGATCTCCGTGCACCAGATCGGCTGGCGGCTCGGCGGAAAGGCCGCAAGCGGGCGGGGGCCCAACGGGCGCATCCAGGAGCACGGGCTGCACATCCTGCTCGGCTTCTACGAGAACGCGTTCCGAATGCTTCGGGACGTCTACGGGCAGGTTGCCGGCGAAGAGGGCGTCTTCGAGAGCTTTGACGCGGCGTTCACCGGGCAGGACCGGATCGGCCTGATGGACGAGTTCGAGGGCAAGTGGTCGCCGTTCCTGTTCGACTTCCCGGTCAATCCCGGCGAGATCGGCGACGGAAAGCCCAAGCACTACCACGACGTGTGGCAGCTGTTGACCGCGGGGGTGGATGAGCTCGGCCGCTGGGTGGAGCGCGAGCTGCATCGCCACGATGCGCCCGCACCTGACGCCGAGGACATCTTCGGAAGCGTGTTTGACTGGGTGGAGCACCTCGGTGAAGGGCTCGAACACGATGCTGCCGCCGCCGCCCGCAAGGGCATGTTCCACTTCCTCCACTGGGCAATGCGCCGCGCGGAGCGCCTGGGCGAGCTCAAGCCGCACCATCACGGCGTGATCCACCGCATCCTCGACCTTTTGTGGAGCCATATCCGCGAACTGCTGGAAACCTCGCCCATCACCGCCGTGCGCCGCGCCGCGCAGGTGGCGGACATGGGCTTCGCCATCCTCAAGGGGGTGATGGAAAACGCCGAACTCATCGATGAAAAGGGCCTCAACGCGCTCGATGATCTCGATTTCCAGGACTGGCTGAAGAAATACGGCGCGCTTCCGCTCTCGGCGGAGGTAAAGACCAGCGCGCCGGTCCGCGCGCTTTACGATCTCTCCTTCGCCTTCGAGGACGGCGACGTGGAGAAGCCGAATTTCGCGGCCGGGAACTGCCTGCGGGCGCTCTTCTGCCTCGGGATGCTCTACAAGGGCTCGGTGTTTCACAAGATGAACGCCGGCATGGGCGATACCATCTTCACGCCGCTCTACAAGGCGCTCGCGCGCAAGGGCGTGACGTTCAACTTCTTTCATCGGGTGACGGATATCCGCCTTGCGACGGTGGATGGCGAAACGGTTGTCGACGAGGTCGAGATCGCGGTGCAGGTGCGCACGCCGAAGGGCTACGATCCCTTCGTGCGGATCCGCGGCCTCGATTGCTGGCCACAGGCGCCGCTCGTCGAGCAGATCGAGCGCGGCGACGAGCTGCGCGCGGGCCCCGGCGGGGACGGCACCGAAGGGTGGGACGGGCTCTGGAAGGGCTACAACCTGGAGAACCGCTGGTCGGGCTGGGAGGACGCGGACACGCTCGTCCTGCGCCGCGGCAGGGATTTCGACGACGTGATCCTCGCGATACCGCCCATGGCCCACAGGCTGATCGCTGGCGAGGCCGTCGCCGCCATCCCGGCCTGGGCCCGGATGGTGGACGAGGTGAAATCGGTGCGCACGCAGGCGGTGCAGCTCTGGTTCAGGGACGATCTGGAGGGAATCGGCTGGACGCAGGGATCGACGGTGGTCGACGCTTTCGTCGACCCGCTGAACACCTGGGCGGACATGAGCCACCTGCTGCCGCAGGAAACCTGGCCCGAAGGCGCCGAGCCCCGAAACATCGCCTACCTTTGCGGCCCGATGAGAGGCGGACTGCCCGCCGAGGGAGAGGGCGATCCGCTGCCGGCCGCGCGCGCGGAGGCGGCCGCGCGGGCGGAAGCCTGGCTCGATCACGCGCCGGGGGCGCTCTGGCCCGGCGTCTCGTCCGGCGGCGGCGCGCTCGATGCCGCCGCGCTCGATGTCGCGAGCCCCGGCGGCGAAGGCCGGCTGAAGGGGCAGTACTGGCGCGCCAACATCTTCCCCAGCGAGTTCTACGTTCTGTCGACCGCGGGCAGCAATGCCGCGCGCCTTGACGCGGCCGAGCTGCCCGTGGCCAATCTCTTCCTGGCCGGGGACTGGACGGACAACACCTTCAACGGCGGCTGCGTGGAAGCAGCCGTGATGTCGGGCCTGCGCGCGTCCAGCGCGATCGGCGGCTGGCCGCGCCTCGAAGACATGGAAAGCTACTGGTAGGCCAATGGGCACGGCAGGGTGCGCGGCTCCTGGTTACCTGGCTGGCGGCGCCCGGCCGCGGTGGCGCCGTGCGGCCTAAAGCGGTGCCGGGCGTTCGGCGTCCCGCAGCCGCCCGGCGGGGTCTGGCGGCACCGGCACGGCCCTTGGTGGCGCCTGCTTGCGCGCGGGAAACGTCTTTCCCGCGCATCGGGAGCGAACAACGTGATCTCCGATATCGAGGACTACTTCGCCTTGGGCTGCGGCCGCTGCGAGCGCTTCGCGACGCCGGGCTGTTCCACGAGGATCTGGGGCGAGGGCCTTCGAGCGCTGCGCGGCATCTGCCTAGGAGCTGGGCTGCAGGAGGCGGTGAAATGGGGTCACCCCTGCTACATGCACGCCGGGCGCAACATCGCGATCATCGGCGCCCACCGGGGCGATTTCCGCCTGAGCTTCTTCGATGCGGCGCTGATGAAGGATCCCGAGGGCGTGCTCGCACGCCAGGGGCCGAACACGCGCCACCCAGACATGATCCGCTTCCGGGCGGATAGGGATGTGGCCAAGGGCGCGCGGGTCATCCGTGCCTATCTCTCCGAGGCCATGGGCTACGCCGCGGCGGGCTTGCGCCCCCCGAAGGCGACGGCCGAGCTGGCCCTGCCGGAGGAACTCACCGCCGCGCTCGACGAGGATGCGGAGCTGGCCGACGCCTTCCGCGCGCTCACCCGGGGCCGCCGGAACAGTTATGTCGTCAACCTTGGCGGCGCCAGGACCGCGGCCACGCGCTGGGCCCGGATCGCGCGGTTCCGCGAGCGGATCCTCGCGGGCAAGGGCCCGACCGAACGCTGACCCGGCGCCAAGCGGTGCATGCGGAGCGTATCGTGCCGCCGGTTCCGCTTTTTCGCTGAATGCCGGTTCAGGATCGGGGGGCGCAGGCGCCGCCATGTGCTTTCCCCGCCCGGTGTTGCGGCGGAATGGCGCGCGGGCGCCCACGCGCTCCGCCATCAGCTGTAGTCCAGCTCCAGAACCGCTTCCATCTGCTGGGCGAACTTGGCGGCCGCCACGGGAAGCGTCCTGCCTCGGAGCTGGCAGAGGTAGAGCAGCCCTTCGGGCACGTCGCGCCTGTCGACCGGGCGGGAGACGATCCCTTCGCCGTCACCGCGCGGCAGGCCGACGGCAATCTGGAACGAGAGCAGCCGTTCCTTTCGCGGATAGCGGCGCAGGAACTCGAAACTGTCGGAGACGAGCGCGATCTGCAGCTCCACCGATGAGCGCATCAGCGCCATGTCGATCAGGTGCCGAACGCCGTATTGCGAGGCCGGCAGTGCCACGGGGTAGGCGGCGCAATCGCGCAGCCGCACCGTCTTGCCGGCAGCAAGCGGGTGGTCTTCCGCCATGACGGCGAAAACCGGCTGGCGGACGCTGATGAGCACCTGCACCTCGCGGATGCGTACGGGCTCGAACACCAGCGCGATATCGGCCGACATGTCCACCAGCGCCTGTTCGGCCGCCGCGCGATCGCGCACGCGGACATCGAAGGTCACCGCCGGATGCGCGGCACGGTAGCGCGAGATCTGCTCGGGAAGGAAATAGGGCAGAAGCGCCTGGCTGCACGCGATGCGCACATGGCCGCGCCGCTCGCCCGAAAGATCGGCGATCTGGCTCTTGAGCTTCTCGAGCTCCGAACTCTGGCGGCGGAGATGGGCGATCAGGAGCTCGCCGGCGGTGGAGAGCCGCACACCCCGCGGGAGGCGTTCGAAGATCGGCACGCCGAACTCCTCCTCCAGCGCCAGAACCCTCCGGTTGAGCGCCGACGAGGTTATCGCGAGGGAGTCGGCCGCCTTGCGGATGGAGCCGGCGCGCGCGATCGCGTCGATATAGGCGAGCGGCGCGAGATGTCGGTCGGGCATGGAATCTTCCGGTCTGAGTGCTGCAACCAGTGCAGCAGTCCGGTGCAAACTTAGCAGACGACAGCAGCAGTTGTCTGCCCCACCATCAGCGCTGCAATTCCATCCCTCCGGAGCGGCACACGGGCGCCGCGCCGGCCCCTCATCGAGGAGACCCGATCCATGACACGCACTCCCTTGTCTCGCCGCGGCTTCCTGCGCGGCAGCGCCGCCTTCGCCACGGCCGGTGCGCTCGCACCGCTGGCTGCCCCCCGCGCCTTCGCCCAGGACACGCTGACGGTGGGCTTCATCTACGTCGGCCCGAAGGACGATTTCGGCTACAACCAGGCGCACGCCGAGGGCGCGGCCGCAGTAAAGGAAATGGCCGGTGTCACCGTGGTGGAAGAAGAGAACGTCGCCGAGACCGTGGACGTTCAGAACTCCATGGAATCAATGATCAACTTCGACGGCGCGTCGCTGATCTTCCCCACCTCCTTCGGCTATTTCGACCCCCATATCCTTGAGATCGCGCCGAAATATCCCGACGTGCGCTTCCAGCATGCGGCCGGGCTGTGGCAGGAGGGCGTGCATCCCTCGAACGTGGGCAGCTATTTCGGCTACATCGGGCTCGGGCAATATCTCAACGGCATCGTCGCGGGCCACATGAGCACAACCAGGAAGCTCGGTTTCGTTGCAGCAAAGCCGATCCCGCAGGTTCTGCAGAACATCAATTCCTACCTGCTCGGCGCGCGCTCGGTGGACCCGTCGATCACCTGCCAGGTGATCTTCACCGGCGAATGGTCGCTCGCGGTGAAGGAGGCGGAGGCCACCAACGCGCTGGCCGATGCGGGCTGCGACGTGATCACCTGCCATGTCGATGGCCCGAAGGTGGTGATGGAGACGGCGGCGGGGCGCGATTGCTACGTCTGCGGTTATCATGCGAACCAGGCGCCGCTCGCCCCCGAGAAATACCTGACCGGCGCGGAATGGAACTGGCCCGGCGTCTACACGCGCATGGTGCAGACGGTGCTCGACGGCGGGACAATCGACAATTTTGACCGCGGCGGTCTTGCCGAGGGCTACATCAAGATGTCGCCGCTGGGCCCCGCCGTGACGGACGCCGCGCGAAACCAGTTCGAGGCGACGATGGCCGAGATGATGAAGGGCGGTTTCGCCGCCTACCAAGGCCCGCTGATGGACAACACCGGCAGCCAGATCCTCGGCGCGGGCGAGAGCTTCGTGGAGACCGACATCGTGCTCGAGAGCATGGACTACCTCGTCGAGGGCGTTCTGGGTTCGACTTCCTAGGGCGCGCGCAGTGGCGACGGTCGACCCTTCGGTAAGCCCTGGCCAGCGGGGCCTCTTCTCGCCCGAGGGCTGGCTGGCGGCGCTTGCCCGCCGGTCCGAGGCCGTCGTCATTCCGTTTTGCGCACTCCTTGCTGGGCTTGCCGTCTTCGGCTTGTTCCTCATGACGCAGGGCAAGAGTCCCGCGGAGTTCTATTCGCTGGTCTACAAGGCCGGGTTCGGCTCCGCCTTCTCCTGGCAGAACACGCTCTCGCGGACGGCGCCGCTTCTCTTCGCAGCGCTCTGCGTGGCGCTGCCGGCCCGGCTCGGGCTCGTCGTGATCGGCGGGGAGGGGGCGATCGTTCTCGGAGGGGTGGCCTGCGGGGCCCTTGCCGGCGCGCTTTCCGGCCTGCCGGGGCTGATGGCCATTCCCCTGCTGGCGGCCGCGGGCGGGATCGCCGGCGCGCTCTGGATCGGAGCGGTCGGCGCATTGCGCCATTACCGGGGCGTCAACGAGACCATCGCAAGCCTGCTGATGGCCTATATCGCCATCGCGCTGATGAACCATCTCGTGGAAGGTCCGCTCCGCGATCCTGCGAGCCTGAACAAGCCGTCCACCGCGCCGCTGGCCGAACACCTCAGGATCGGCGACATCCCGGGATGGGACGTGCACTGGGGCCTCGCCGCCGGGGTTCTCGCCTGCGTGCTCTCCTGGGTTCTGATCGACCGCACGACATGGGGGTTCGCGGCGCGCATCGCGGGGGGCAACGTGCGCGCTGCGCAGGTGCAGGGCTTGCCGGTGGGCCGGCTGATCATCGCCTTCACCGCGCTGGGCGGCGCCTTTGCCGGGCTTGCCGGCGCCTTCGAGGTGGCCGCCGTCCACGGTTCGGCCAACGCATCGCTCGCCATGGGCTATGGCTATAACGGCATCCTCATCGCCTTTCTCGCGCGGCACAACCCGCTGGCCATCATCCCGGTGGCGGTTCTGCTGGCCGGGTTGGAGGCCTCCTCCGGCCTCATCCAGCGCCGCATGGGGCTGCCGGATGCCACGGTGCTGGTGCTGCAGGGCTTCGTCTTCGTGGCGATCCTGCTCTCGGAAACGCTCTACGGCCGGTTCCGCATCTTCGCTCCCGAACGTTGGAGGACCGCCTGATGGACGGTGACCTGGGCCTCTGGGCGATCCCGCTCGCCATGCTGGGCGGCGCGATCCGGGTGTCGACGCCTTTCCTGTTCGTCTCGCTCGGCGAGGTGCTCACCGAGCGCTCCGGGCGCATCAACCTCGGCCTCGAGGGCACGCTCGTCTTCGGCGCCATGTCCGGCTATGCCGTGGCCTACCTGACCGGTTCGGCGTGGTTCGGGGTGCTGGCGGCCGCCGCCGCGGGCAGCGTCTTCGGGCTGGTGCACGGGCTGATCTGCTCGTTGCCGAAGGTGAACGACATCGCCATCGGCATCGCGATGATGCTGCTCGGCATGGGGCTCGCCTTCTACTTCGGCAAGCCGTTCATCCAGCCTGTTGCGCCCGATCTGCCGGCGATCCCCTTCGGCTGGTGGTCGGATCTGCCGCAGGTTCGTGCGGCGCTCAACGTGAACGTGCTCTTCCTGATCGGGCTCGTGGCCGCCGTGGCGCTCTGGTGGATGTTCCGCGCGACGCGGGTGGGCCTCGTCATCCGCGTGGTGGGCGATTCCACGGATGCGGCGCGGGCCATGGGCATCCGGCCCGCGCTGGTGCGCACCTTCGCCACGGCCGCCGGCGGCGCCTTCGCGGGGGTGGGCGGGGCCTATCTTTCGCTCTTCTACCCCGGCAGCTGGAACGAGGGGATCTCCTCGGGCCAGGGGCTGATGGCCGTCGCGCTGGTGATCTTCGCGCGCTGGAATCCCATCGCCTGCTTCTGGGCGGCGATTCTCTTCGGCGCGGCCGGGGCGCTGGGCCCGGCGCTGCAATCGGTCGGGGTCTCCACCGGCTACTACCTCTTCTACGCGGCGCCCTACGTGCTCACGCTCGGCGTGCTGATCGCAACCTCCTCGCCCACGCGCGCGATCACCGGTGCGCCGGGCGAGCTTTCCATCACCAAATAGGAGAGATCCATGAACGGCCTTGGAGGTCTGAACAAGTCGCCCGCCGGCGTGGTCATCGGCCTGGTGCAGCTTCAGCTGCCCGTCGTCGAAACGCCGGAGGATCTGGCCCGCCAGACGGACCGGATCGTGCAGATGGTCGGCAAGGCGCGGCGCAACATGGGGACGATGGACCTCGTGGTATTCCCCGAATACGCGCTGCACGGCCTTTCGATGGACACGAGCCCGGCCATCATGTGCAGGATGGACGGGCCAGAGGTCGCCGCGTTCCGGCAGGCGTGCATCGACAACGATATCTGGGGCTGCTTTTCCCTCATGGAGGCGAACCCCGGCGGAAACCCCTGGAACACCGGGCTCGTGATCGACAACGCGGGCGAGGTGAAGCTCTACTATCGCAAGCTGCACCCGTGGGTGCCGGTGGAGCCGTGGGAGCCGGGAGATCTCGGCATCCCGGTGATCGACGGGCCCAACGGGTGCAAGCTCGCCCTCATCATCTGCCATGACGGCATGTTCCCCGAGACGGCGCGCGAGGCCGCCTACAAGGGCGCCGAGATCATGCTGCGCACCGCGGGCTATACCGCCCCCATCCGCGAGAGCTGGCGCTTCACCAACCAGGCGAACGCCTTCTGCAACCTGATGGTCACGGCGAATGTCTGCATGTGCGGCTCGGACGGGAGCTTCGACAGCATGGGCGAGGGGATGATCGTGAACTTCGACGGAACGGTCCTGGCCCACGGCACCTCCGGCCGCGCCGACGAGATCATCACGGCGGAGGTGCGCCCCGATCTCGTGCGCGAGGCGCGCGCGGGCTGGGGCGTGGAGAACAACATCTACCAGCTCGGGCACCGCGGTTACGTCGCCGTGAAGGGCGGCGCGCAGGATTGCCCCTACAGCTACATGACCGATCTCGCCGCGGGGCGCTACCGGCTCCCCTGGGAGGACGAGGTGAAGGTGACCGACGGAACCGGCGAAGGGTTCCCCGCCCCGACCCGGGCCTATGGCGAGCGCACGCGGGAGGCTGCCGAATGAAGGATGCAGCAGACCTCAGGACCATCGAGGCCGATCCGTATCCATGGCCTTGGAACGGCGATCTGACGCCCGGCAACACGGCGCTGATCGTCATCGACATGCAAACCGATTTCTGCGGGAACGGGGGCTATGTCGACGCGATGGGGTACGACCTCTCGCTCACGCGGGCGCCCATCGAGCCGATCAGGGCCGTGCTCGCCGCCATGCGCGCGAAGGGCTATCACGTCCTGCATACCCGTGAGGGGCACCGCCCCGATCTTGCGGACCTTCCGCCGAACAAGCGCTGGCGCTCGCAGCGCATCGGCGCGGGCATCGGCGATCCGGGCCCCTGCGGGAAGATCCTCGTGCGTGGAGAGCCCGGATGGGAGATCATCCCCGAACTGGCGCCCCTTCCCGGTGAGACGGTGATCGACAAGCCGGGCAAGGGAAGCTTCTGCGCCACCGACCTCGAGCTGATCCTGCGCACCCGCGGGATCGACAACCTCGTGATCTGCGGCATCACCACCGATGTGTGCGTTTCCACTACCATGCGCGAGGCGAACGACCGTGGTTTCGAATGCCTCGTGCTTGCCGATTGCTGCGGAGCGACCGATCGGGGCAATCACGACGCCGCGCTCAAGATGGTGACGATGCAGGGCGGCGTTTTCGGTGCGGTCTGCGACTCCGCGACGTTCATCGCCGGCCTGCCATGAGTTCGCCCACCCATACCCCGGAGGGGGCTCTTGGCGTCGAAACGCTGGGCATGACCATGCGTTTCGGCGGCTTCACCGCGCTCGAGGACGTGTCGATCCGTTTCGCGCCCGGCAGCTTCCACGCGCTTCTGGGCGAGAATGGTGCCGGCAAGTCCACGCTCGTGAAGTGCATGATGGGCTTCTATCACGCCAGCGCCGGCGAGATGCTCGTGGACGGGCGCGAGGCGCGCATCGCCGATCCGCGCGACGCCCATGCCCGGGGCCTCGGGATGGTCTACCAGCATTTCACGCTGGTTCCCTCGCTTACGGCTGCGGAGAACCTCGTGATCGCACGGCAGGACACGCCGCGGGTGATCGACTGGCGCGCCGAGAACGCGCGTCTCGAAGCGTTCATGTCCGCCATGCCCTTCGCCGTTCCGCTCGACCAGCCGGTGCGGGCGCTTTCGGCGGGGGAGAAGCAGAAGCTGGAGATCCTCAAGCAGCTCTACCTCGGCCGTCGCTTTCTAATCCTCGACGAGCCGACCTCGGTGCTCACCCCCGACGAGGCCGACGAGGTGCTGGGCCATGTGCAGACGCTCTGCCGGGCCGGGGAAATCACCGTGCTCATGATCACCCACAAGTTCCGCGAGGTGACGGCCTACGCCGACACGGTTTCGGTGCTGCGACGGGGCAGGCTGGTGGGCACGGCGCCCGTGGCCGATCTCGGCCATGCGGACATGGCCCGCATGATGATGGGCGACGCCAAGCTCGCCGATCCCGCCCCGCGCGAGGGAAAGCCCGGCGCGCCGGTCCTGACGGTTACCGGCGCCAGGGCGCGCGACCGCTCGGGCCTGCGCGAGATCGCCATCGAGCGGCTGGAGGTGCGGGCCGGCGAGATCGTGGGCGTTGCCGGCATCTCGGGCAACGGGCAGATGGAGCTGATGGAGGTGCTGACGGGGCAGCGCCCGCTCGCGGCCGGGGTGATCCGCGTGAAGGGCGCTCGCTATCACGCAACGCGCAGCGAGGCGCGCGTGAAATGCGTGCGCTACCTTCCCGAGGAGCCGCTGCACAACGCTTGCGCGCCGCGCATGTCCGTCACCGAGAACATTGGTTTCCGCACCTTCGATCTGAACGGCAAGGGAACGCGCTTCTGGCTTTCGGGGCGGGAAATGCGCAGGCGCGCCGACGATCTGGTGACAGCGTTCAAGGTCAAGACGGCCTCGCTCGACAGCCCGATGGCATCGCTCTCGGGGGGCAACGTCCAGCGCGCCGTGCTGGCGCGGGAACTGACAGGGGAGGTCGATCTGATGATCATCTCGAACCCGTGTTTCGGGCTCGATTTCACCGCCGTGGCGGAGATCCGCGCGCAGATCATGGCCGCGCGGAACGCAGGCGCGGCGGTGCTGCTGATGTCGGAAGACCTCGACGAGATCATCGAGCTTGCCGACCGGGTGCTGGTGATGTCCGAGGGGCGGATCGCCTACGACAGGCCGGCTGCCGAGGCCGACCGTGCCGAGATCGGGCATCACATGGGGGGGCACGCGGCATGAAGGAGATCACGGGTGCCCGGCCCTTCGCCTACCGTTTCGATCCTGCCGCCACCGCGCTTGTCGTGATCGACATGCAGCGCGATTTCGTGGAGCCGGGCGGTTTCGGTGCCGCGCTGGGCAACGACGTGGCGCCGCTGCAGGCCATCGTGCCCACGGTCGCGCGCCTGCTCGCCGCGGCCCGGCGCGCGGGGCTGCCCGTGATCCACACCCGCGAGTGCCACCGCCCGGACCTGTCGGACTGCCCGCCCGCGAAGCGGAGCCGCGGCGCGCCCAGCCTCCGGATCGGCGACGCGGGGCCCATGGGCCGGATCCTGATCGCGGGTGAGGCGGGGGCCGAGATCGTGCCGGAACTGGCGCCGGCCCCGGGCGAGACGGTGATCGACAAACCCGGAAAGGGCGCCTTTCACGCCACGGGTTTCGGGGCCGAGCTGAAGCGGATCGGCGCCCGGAGCCTGATCTTCGCCGGTGTGACCACGGAGGTCTGCGTGCAGACAACCATGCGCGAGGCAAACGATCGCGGCTTCGAGTGCCTCCTCGCGGAGGACGCCACCGAAAGCTACTTCCCCGAATTCAAGGCGGCGACGCTTGCCATGATCCGCGCGCAGGGCGCGATCGTGGGCTGGACAGCGACTGTCGGGCAGATCGAAGGGGCGCTCGATGTCTAGCGCGGCGCAGACGGCCCGCCACCTGCCCGGAATGCTTTCGGGCAGCTGGCGCGCGCTCGACTTCAGCCCCTTTCGAGAGGGCGTGGAGATCTGCGAGTTGACATCGCACTACCCAAAGCTCGCGCTGCTGCGCTACGCGCCCGGTGCCAGCGTGCCGCGTCACCTGCATACGGGGCTCGAAACCATCCTGGTGCTCGAAGGCTCTCAGTCGGACGAGGCCGGACTCTACCCGGCCGGGACCCTGGTGGTGAACCCCGAAGGCTCGGTGCACTCGGTGCGTTCCGAGGAGGGGTGCGTGGTGCTGATCCAGTGGGAGCGGCCGGTGCGGATCCTGGAGGAGAACGCATGATGACCGAAGACCTCTCCTTCGACATCGACACGCTGCATCGCGCTTATGCCGGCAGGCTTGACCCTGCCGACGTGATCGCCGAGGCCTACCGACGGATCGCGGCGGCAGAGGATCCGGGAATCTTCCTGCACCTGCGGCCCGAGGAAGAGGTGATCGCCGAGGCGCGAGCGCTCGGTCCTTTCGACCCGGAACGCCCGCTTTGGGGCATCCCCTTCGCCATCAAGGACAACATCGATCTTGCGGGCGTGCCCACCACGGCCGCATGCCGGGCCTATGCCTACAAGCCGGAGCGCGATGCCTTCGCGGTTGCCGCGTTGAAGGCCGCCGGCGCGATCCCGCTCGGCAAGACGAATCTCGATCAGTTCGCAACCGGCCTCGTGGGCGTGCGGACACCGTTCCCGGCGCCGCGCAACGCCGTGGATCCCGCGATCGTGCCGGGGGGGTCCTCGTCGGGGTCCGCGGTGGCGGTGGCGCACGGGGCCGTTTCCTTCGCCCTCGGCACCGACACTGCCGGCTCCGGGCGCGTGCCGGCGGCCCTCAACAACATCGTCGGGCTGAAGCCCACGCTCGGTGCCATCTCCAGCACCGGCGTCGTGCCGGCCTGCCGCACGCTCGATACGATTTCGGTATTCGCGCTGACGGTGCCCGATGCCTGGGCGGCGTTTCGCGTGGCCGCCATGCATGACGCGGCGGACGCGTACGCACGGCCCGCCAACGTCCCCGCCCTCGGTGCGCCGCCGCCTTCGCTCGCGCTCGGCGTGCCCGATGCGGCGACACGCGAGTTCTTCGGCGACACCCTGCAGGCCGACAGCTTCGCCGCGGCGCTGGAAGAGCTCGAAGGGCAGGGCGCCCGCATCGTGGAGATGGATTTCACACCCTTCTTCGAAGTCGCGCGAATGCTCTACGAGGGGGCGTGGGTGGCCGAACGGCTGACGGTGATCGAGCGGTTGCTCGAGACAGATCCCGGGGCTGTGCTGCCGGTGACGCGCCAGATCATCGGGGCGGGCGCGCGCCTCAGCGCCGCCGACGCCTTCCGCGGTATCTACAGGCTTGCCGAGCTTCGGCATCGGGCGGTACCGCTTCTGGACGCGGTGGATCTTCTCTGCGTGCCATCGATACCCACCTTCTGCAGCCTCGCAGAGGTGGCGGCCGATCCGGTGGGCCCCAATGCGCGCCTCGGAACATACACGAATTTCGTCAACCTGATGGACCTCTGCGGGATCGCGGTGCCCACGCGCCCGCGCGCCGACGGCCGGCCCGGCAGCGTGACGCTGCTGGCGCGCGCGGGGCAGGACGCGCTTGTGGCCGCCCTTGCGGAACGGCTGCACCGCGCGGCCGGCACCGCCCTTGGGGCCACGCCCCATCGCCTTCCGGCACAGGCCGCGCCCGCATCGCCCCCGAGGGCGGAGCCCGGCCCCGGCGAAGTGGCGCTGGCGGTTGTGGGGGCCCACATGTCGGGATTGCCGTTGAACAGGGAACTCGTTTCCCGGGGCGGACGTTTCCTGCGTTCGGCGCACTCCGCGCCGCGGTATCGGCTGCATGCGCTGGCGGGAGGGCCTCCGGCGCGGCCGGGCATGATCCGTGCCGAGCCCGGCGTCGCCATCTCGCTGGAGGTCTGGGCCGTGCCCGAGGCGGGGTTCGGCGCCTTCGTTGCCGGTATCCCAGCGCCGCTCTCCATCGGGACCGTCGAGCTTTCGGACGGCAGCGCCGTGAAGGGATTTCTCGTCGAGCCTGCGGGGCTCGCGCGTGCGCGGGACATCTCCGAACACGGCGGCTGGCGCAACTACATCGCTCAGACGGCCTGCCTGACGTCCTAGCGCGCGGTGCAGCTAGGCCGGGAGACCGCGCAAAGCCCACCCGGGGCATCGGCATGGCCTTGCCGCGAGGGGATCCGGGCGAGGCGCCGTTCAGGGACTTTCGCTTCGCGGCCCGGGGGCGCTGAACCGGCGACGCGGCGCCGGCCGGCGTGGGGTCAGACGGCGACGCGCCTCGCGGTCCAGCTGCCCGCGTTCTCGAGAATCCGGTCGGCATCGATGAAGCGCTGCCGCAGGATGCGTTCGTAGAGCGCGGCCTCCTCCTCGCGTCCGACCGGCGCGCCGGTTCCAAGCAGTTTGCGCAGCGCGGCCTGAAGCGCTTCCACGGTTCCCGAGCCTTCGTCGAACTGCGCCTTCTTGCGCCAGACGAGGTCCGCCGGGAGCAGGTCGGCACAGGCCTTGCGCAGGATCCACTTCTCGGTGCTGGGCCCCGTGGACTCCATGGCCGCCGGATCGGTCCTGCGAAGCTTGAGCGCCGCCGGAATCGCCTGCGCGAAGTCGATCAGCTCGCGGTCGAGGAAGGGCGTGCGCGCCTCGAGGCTCTCCGACATCGTCACCCGGTCCACGCGCTGCAGGTTGATGTTGTGCATGGTTCCGAGCGCGCGGGTCAGCTCATCCGCCAGCGCCCGGGGGGCATCGACGTAGTCGTGGTGATAGGTGTAGCCGGCGAAGAGCTCGTCCGCGCCCTCACCGGTCAGGACGGCCTTCACGTCTTCACGCGCAAGCCGGGCTGCGAAGAGGGTCGGGATCGCGCTGCGCACGAGATCCACGTCGGCCGACTCGAGATGATAGATGACATGCGGCAGCGCTTCGGCGAGGTCATCGGCGGTGAAGACGTGTTCCCTGTGGGTCGAGCCGATGTGCTCGGCCACCGCGCGTGCCGCTTCCAGGTCGGGCGCGCCCTCGACGCCAACCGCGAAGGTGCGCAGGGGGGAACGGCTGGTGTCCTGCCGCACCTTCTGCGCAATCGCCGCGATGATCGAGCTGTCGAGGCCGCCGGAGAGAAACGAGCCCACCTCCACATCGGCGACCATCCACTTGGCCACCGCCTCTTCGAGCACGAGCCGCAACTCCTTCGCGGTGTGCTCGATGTCGAGCCCCCCTTCGGCCTCCGCCGCTCCGTGCGGGGTGCGATACCACTGCCGCCAGCCGTCCCGCGTATCGTAGAGTCCGCCGGGGGGCACGAACTCGACGGAGTGAACGGGGATGCCGTCGAAGGCCTTCAGCTCCGACGCGAAGGCAACGCCTTGCCCGAGCCTCGCCAGGTAGAGCGGCTTGATGCCAAGCGGATCGCGCGCGGCGATGATCCTGTCCCGGGTGGCAAGAACGAAGGCGAACATGCCGTCGAGCCGGCTGATCCAGCGGCTCGCGCCGGAGCGGAAGAGGTGCAGGATCGTCTCGCTGTCGCTTGCCGTCTCGAAGGCGCTTTCGCCGAGGATCGCGCGCAGGTCTTCGTGGTTGTAGATCTCGCCGTTCACGACGAGCAGGTCGTCTGTCTGGTGGATCGGCTGGGCTCCGTCCTCGGTCCCGATGATCGAGAGGCGGCAGTGCGCCATGACCACCGGGGCGCCGGGGAGCCTCGCGACGGCAAGCGCATCGGGGCCGCGGTGGGCGATCTGTTGGATCATGCGCTCCGCGAGTTTCTCGTCGCCGACGCGCCAAAGACAGACAAATCCGCACATCTCGAGCCTCTCTCTCTCACCTACCTATGCCGAACCGGCACGGGATGAAACCCGCCGCCGGGCCGGGGTGCACGCGGCGCACAGACGCGCCGAAAGGGCGAGAGAGTTCAGCCCGGCTCCTGCCTGAGGATCAGGATGGTCCGGTCGTCGAAAACCTCGGTGCTCGTTGAGCCCTTGACCGTCCTGTAGGCGCCGGTCTTGTGGTAGTCGACGGCTTCGGCGTGGTGAAACGCCTGCTCCCATGCGCTGACCGACACCTCGGCGGGCTCCGCCGGGTAGCCGTCGGAAAAGATCTCGATGCTCTTGATCTCGGATTTCGGGCGGCGTTCGTCGATCAGTTCTGTCAGCTCGCTGCGGGTGCCGTTCATCGTGTCGAAGGCCAGCGGCCCCGAACCGTTCCCGTATCGGTACTGCTTCTGGATGCCGTCATGCAGGAACGCCGCCACCGTCTCGGCATGGGCCGAAAGCCCGGTTTCCGCGATCGTCGCGGCGACGATACCTTCGGCGGCGTGGCTGTCGAGGCGTCCCTCGTCTACCGCCTGGCCGAGCCCGAGAAAGATCGCGCGGCGCGTGGCGTATTCGGCCGCGTCCGCGTTCGGCTGCGCGGGGCGGAACGTTTCGAACAGCTTCACCCGTGCGGCCGTGGACACGTCGTCGATGATCTTCTCGCGTCGCAGGACCTCGCTCCCGTTGAGCCTGATGCCACTGTCGCCGAGGAGCACAAAGCGCCATTCGCGGCCGCAATCGAGGGCGACGGCGAGGGTCGTGGACGGCGGGATCGGCAGACCGAGTTGCGCTGTTCGCCGTTCCAGCGCGCCGGCAAGGCGCTCCACCAGCGCGCGCGCCGGAAGCTCGCGCCCGGCCGGTTCCAAAGCGATGGCGGCAAGCTCGGCAGATACGGTGAGGGCCGCGAACCTGCCGGCCGGCACGCCACCGATCCGGGTGCCCCGCGGGTCGGTCGCCCCGTCGAACACGCCATAGGCATGGCCGGGCAGGATCAGGGGAACATCGTCGCCCTGCTGCGCGCCGTCGCGGTACTTCGACTGGTTGAACAGTTCGATCCGCACCGTCACGCCGTCATACGAAAGTGGATTCGCGGTTGTCCGCGAAACGGAACACCACGTAGACGCATATGCCGGTGCAAAGCAGCAGCACTGTGGAGAACGCGGCAGCCAGACCGAATTCGCCGTCGAGGACGGCAAGATAGATCTGCACAGGCATGGTCACGGTGCCGGAATTGTAGAGGATCAGCGTTCCCGAGAGCTCGTTGATGGCGGTGATGAAGCCCATCAGCGAGCCGACGACAAGGCCCGGAACGATGAGCGGCACGGTCACCTTGAGGAACGCCAGTTGCGGCGGCGCGCCGAGGTTGATCGCTGCCTCCTCCATGGAGGGCTTGATCTGCCGCAGGCTCGATGTCGTTGACCTGACGCCGTAGGGAAGCCTTCGGATGAAATACAGCAGGATCAGCAGCGCGGCGACCGACATGCCCCCGAAGGCGCCTGAGCGGAAGGTCGTCACGAAGCCGATTGCCATGACCACGCCGGGCACGAGGTACGGCACCATCATCAGGAAATCGAACGCACCGGCGGCCGCGGTTTCGCGGCGCACGATGATGTAGCTGATCAGCGCCGAAAAGACGGTGATGAGCACGACGGCCGCGAGTGAAAAGACGAAACTGTTGATGATCGCGTCGGGCGCGGTGCGGAGGATCCGGGCGTAGCTCTCGAGCCCGTAACCCCCGACGAAGACCGGCCCGTCGGTTTTCAGGAAAGACGTGTAGACCACCACGAGTGTCGGCAGCATCGCGATCAGCACGGTGGCGTGGCAGAAGAGGTGAACGGCCGCGTTGCGCCAGCCCGTGAGCGTCTGGCGCACGGGCAGGTTCGTCAGGCTGCTGGCGTAACGGCGCCGCGCGAGAATGCGTCGCTGGGCGAGCAGGGCAAGCATCGAGATTGCCATCATGATGATCGACACCGTGACGGCCATGGTCGGCAGCCCGCCGAGCTCCGAGCGGTATGCCGCAAAAGCGATGACCGAAAGCGTGCGAAAGCCGCGCCCGAGGATCGCGGGCGTGCCGAAATCGGCGATCGCGAGCACGAAGCAGATGATCGCGCCGGTGCTGATCGCAGGGAAGACAAGCGGCAGGGTGATCTTGCGGAATCGCTGCCAGGGCGTGCACCCGAGATTCTCCGCGGCGTCCTCGAACGACTTGTTGACCGCGTTGAGCGCCGTCTGCGTCATCAGGAAGACGAAGGGAAAGAACTTAAGAGTGAACACGAGGATGATCCCATGGGCGCCGTAGATCGTGGGAATCTCGACCCCCAGCCGTTCGAGGAAATTCGTGATGAAGCCGTTGGCTCCGAGCATCATGATCCAGGCGTAGGCCCCGATGAAGGGCGGGGCGACCAGAACGAGGATCGCCAGCGTCGAGATCCAGGCCCGGCCCCTGATGTGGAAACGGGCGGTGAAGAAGGCCAGCGGTATGCCGAGCAGGCACGCACCGAGGGTTCCCAACAGCCCGACGAACAGCGTGTTCTTGAGCCCGTTGACGTAGTAGTTCCGGGTGAAGACCTCGATGTAGTTGCCGAGCGTCCATGCCCCCGTGTCGGCATCGACGAAACTCAGCAGCAACACCCGCAGGATCGGCATGATCAGCAGCACCGCCAGCACGACCGCGATCACGAGCGTGGCTGTGCCCCAGAAATCCAGCCTCCGGCGCAGACTGGCAAGGGTGCTCATATACGGGCCCCGGTTTCGCTGTCCTCGAAGAAGATCAGCTCTTCGCGGCGCGCGGAAACGATGACCACGCTGCCCTGCCGAAGGGCGATCACCTCGGGGTCGGGGCGGGAGACGACCTTGATTTCCTCGCCGTCGTCGGTGGTGGTGAAGACCTCCATCTCGCGTCCGATGAAGCTCACCTGGCGCAGGGTCGCCGGTATGGCGACATGTCCCTCCGGGGCGGGGCTGCCGGGCAGATGGACGCTCAGGGCCTCGGGCCGCAGCGCGGCCACCACCGGGCCGGCAATCCGTTCCGCGGCCACGAGATCGCTCACATCGGCGCCGCCGGAGCCAAGCGACAGGCGCCGTCCCTGCCGGGCGACGCGCAGAAAGTTGTTGGCCCCCACGAAGGTGGCCACGAAGCGGTTGGCCGGGCGCAGGTAGATGTCCAGCGGCGGTGCCGCCTGCTGGATGATGCCGTTAAACATCACGCAGACCGTGTCGGACATCGCCAGGGCCTCTTCCTGGTCGTGGGTCACGTAGATGGTGGTGATGCCGAGCTCGCCCTGGATGCGGCGGAGTTCGGACCGCAGGTCCACCCGCAGCCGGGCGTCGAGGTTCGAGAGCGGCTCGTCCATCAGGAGAACCTTGGGCTTGATGACGATTGCGCGGGCGAGGCCCACCCGCTGCTGCTGCCCGCCCGACAGCTCGTGCGGCATGCGCTTCGCAAAGGCACCGAGCTGCACCACCTCGAGTACCTCGGCCACGCGGGCCCGTATCTCGCTCGACTTCAGCTTTCTCTGCCGCAGGCCGAACGCCACGTTGTCTTCCACCGACAGGTGCGGAAAGACGGCGTAGTCCTGGAACACCATGCCCACATCGCGGCGATGGGCGGGCAGCGTCTCGATGGAGGTGCCGTCTATGGCGATGGTTCCGGCATTCTGCCGATGGAAACCGGCGATCGTCCGCAACAGCGTGGTCTTTCCGCAGCCCGAAGGCCCGAGCAGCGTGTAGAAGGATCCCGTCGGGATCGAGACGTCGATGTTCTCCAGCGCCACCACGTCGGCATAGAGCTTTCGCAGGCCGGTAATCTCGACCGATGCCATCCTGTCACCTGTAAGAAGTCCGTGCGTGGGCCGGGCGCCTGTGCGGCGCCCGGCCGTGGCGGAGCGGAGGGCTACTGCACGTCGAGGACCATGTCCTGCCAGGCGTCCACGAGCCGTTCGCGGTTATCGGCGGCCCACTGGGCATCGTATCCGACCGAGTTCACCTCGGGCAGCGGCGTCAGCGCGGGGTTCGACGCCACGTCCGAGCGCACCGGACGGCGGCCCTCGGCGGCGACGATCTCCTGCGCTTCGGACGACAACATGAAGTCGATGAAGGCCTTTCCGTTGTCGGCATTGGGGCCGCCGGCGACAAGCGCCATGGCATCGGGCGCGATGGCGGTTCCCTCGGCGGGATAGACGATCTGAACCGGCCCGCCTCCCTCGACATATCGCAGGGCGGCATCCTCCAGGGTCACGCCGATTGCCAGTTCGCCGTCGTTCACGAAGCGCGGAACGGCGCCGGAGCTGTCGGACAGGACGAAATTGCCGAGCATGCCTTCGTAGACCTCCCAGCCGGCCTCCTCCGTGTCGAAGGCCTGCAGCACCGTCGCCAACTGGATGTAGGCCGAGCCCGAACCCTCTGCCCGGGCGGAGGAGATCATGTCGTCGTACATCGGGTCGGCCAGCGCCGCCCAGCTCTGCGGGACGGGCTTGCCGCCCAGTTCGCCCTCGTTGACGATGAACGCCATGACGACGGCGGTGAACGGGGTCCACATCACGCTCTGCTTCATGCCGTCGGCCAGCATGTCTGAGCCCGCCGCCTCGTAGGCCTCGAAGAGGCTCGGGTTGAAGTCGATCACGGTGCCGTCGACGCTCCAAAGCACGTCGGCCTGCGGGTTTGCGGCCTCAGCCGTGAGCCGGTTCAACAGCTCTCCCGATCCGGCCTTGATGATCTCGACCGATGTCCCTGTCTGCTCCTCGAACATCGGGACGAGGGCATCGATGAAATTCTGCGGCACGGCCGTGTAGACCGTTACGGTTCCGTCTGCCAAGGCGGTGGAGGCCGAGAGGGCAAAAATGGCCGGCAGCGCGGCCTTCCTCAATGTGTTCTTCATGTTCGCTCCCTTGATCCGTCGCGCGGGTCCGCACCCGCGCCGTTGGCATCTGGACGCGCCAACGGATTTTATTGCATTCCATAACAAAATGCCTGTCAACCGTTTTGAGGCGATCGTGGCGGCGTGCCCATGGAGGTCCGGGGCTGCTGCCGCTAATGTAAGTGCATGAACGGGCAACTCAGACTGGGCTTCAACGCGCGCCGCATCCTCGCGGTCCTTCGTGCCAACGGTCCGAAATCCCGGGCCGATCTGGCGCGGTTGCTGGAGATCACGCCCTCGACGGTGACCCGCCTCACAGGGCAGCTTCTTGCCGACGGGCTCGTGTTCGAGGAGGACGATCCGGCGCGCACCGGCCAGAAGGGTTTCCCGGCGCGGCTCCTGCGCATGGAGCCGCGGGGGCTCTACACCGCCGGTGTCTATTTCGACCCGGACAGGATTATGGCCTGCATCGCGGACCTGACCGGCCAGATCGTCGGTCAACAGGAGATCCCCGTTTCCGACCGCTCCTTCCCGGGGATCATGACCCAGGCGGGGCAGATGGTGCATGCCCTTGCCGAGGCCGCCGCGATCGAGCCGGGGCGCCTGGCCGGATGCGGCGTCAGCTACCCGGGCCAATACAGCGAGAACCCGAGCAGGGTCCTGCGCATCCGGCAGTTCGAGGCGTGGCCGGAGGTCGACGTCGAGCGCGACCTGACGCCCTATTTCGGAATGCCGGTGCATCACATGAACGATGCCAAGGCGGCCTGCCTGGCTGAGCTCTACCATGGCGCCGCTCGCGAGGTCGGCTCGTTCTGCCATATCTGGTTGTCCTACGGGATCGGCGGCGCGGCCGTGATCGACCAGCGCCCCCACCTCGGCCGCCGCAACGGCGCCGCCGAATGGGGCGGTCTCTTTCCCAAGTCGCGGCCGAGGCCCTCGGGGCAGCACCTCCTCGATGTTCTGGCCGGCGAGGGGGTCGTGCTCGACAGGTTGAGCGACATCGGCGAGGCTCATCTTTCTCTGGATGTCGTCCGCGACTGGCGGAAGAACGCGGCCGAACAGATGCGCTGGCTTTGCCTCGTAATTGCGAGAACCTATGCCCCGGAGGCGATCGTCATCGGCGGAACACTGCATCCAAAGCTGATCGAGGGCTTCATCGAGCATGTCACCGCCGACCCGCAGCTGGGAGAGGACTTCCACGTGGCGCCCCCGGTCATTCTGCGTGCGACCCGCGACAATCTTCCGCAGCTTGGCGCTGCCGCACTGCCGGTCCATGGTTTCATGAGCCCGGCGACATACCGTGGGCACGCGATCAAGGGATGGGAGCCGGAAATGGGTTCGGTGGGGTCCTGATCCGGTGCATCCCCGGTGGCGGCAGGCGCACTGCCCGGCACTGCCGCCCCCCCGGAGTTTGTCACGCCCGGGCCGCGCGAACACAGATGCCAACGCGTCGGGTTGTCGAGAAGCTCGGAAAATCAAGATGAATAACGCCAACAAAGCACTTGATCTCAATAATAAATCGGGCGAATTACCTGTCGGGTCAGCCGCCTGCTGAGGTATTTCGATGCAACGTCGAAAGCGCGTGTGAAATGTTCACGTTCGAAAATGCCATCGAAAAGTCCGCCTCGGATCGGATTGCCGGCCTCGACGTGTCGGCCTTCAGCGAGAGAGATGTTCTCAACCTCGTTCTGCAACGCTCCGAGATCCTGCGCGACAGGCCTGACCGAAACCGGTACATCAAGGACTGGATGAGAGGGGATGAGGGGCCTCTCCTTGGCCTGATCGACGAAATCGGAACCCACACGCTGATCCGGCGCGCGGCATCATTCATTCTTCTGGAGTACGAGGAGTTGAAGGAAGAGCTGGTGAAGATGCGGCCGGGATCGGCCACCGACATCGGATGCGGCTATGCGATCTTCGATCTGTTCCTGGCGCAGGACTTCGGATGCGATCTCGTTCTGGTCGATCTGGAAAGCACCGAGGAACGTCATTTCGGCTTCGAGGAAAAGGGATCGGCCTATTCGAATCTTGAGGTTGCGGCACGGTTCCTCGCTGACAACGGTGTCGCAAAGGAACGGATGAAGACGCTGAATCCCGCGTCGGAGCCGCTCGAGAACGTGCGCGGGCAGGACCTCGCGTTCAGCTTCATTTCCTGCGGGTTCCATTACCCCTGGAAGACCTACGAGACCTTCTTCGAGAATTCCGTGGTGCCCGGTGGCAACATCATGCTCGACGTCCGCAATGCGGCGCTGACCCAAGTACTGGGTGAGTTGTCCGCGCTGGGGCACACACGGACTCTCGATGCGGGCTTCAGCAGAAAGGCGACGCGCGTCGTCGTCTCGAAGCCGGCGCAAGCCTGATCCGGCTCGTCCGCAACATCGCCGGAAACGACCGCCAATGGCCCCAAAGCTCTTCCAGATCGGCTTCAACAAGACGGCGACCACCGCGTTGTTCTGGTTCTTCGTTCAGTCGGGCCATTCTGCGCTTCACAGCAGCGGCCGCAGATCGAGGCGCGCCGGGCATCCTGTCGTCTCGCAACGCCATCCCCAAGTGACGATCCATCACAACATCTGCGCCGGGCTGCCGCCGGCGACGGGGCTGGAGGAGTTCGAAGCCTTCTTCGACATGGAGTACGACATGCCCGGCTCGCAGGTGAAGATAGAGAACTTCAAGTTCTTCGACCGTTTTGCGCGTGCCTATCCGGACGCGCGCTTCCTTCTGAACACGCGCGACACGCAGAGCTGGCTGCGCAGTCGCCAGAGGCATAATGGCGGAAACTACATCAAACGGTCGATGGCGCGCCTTTCGATGTCGGAAGACGAGGTCTTGCGGCACTGGGCGGATGAACACGTCAGGCACCATGACGCGGTCCGAACGTTCTTTGCGCAGGAGAGCGACCGGCTGTTCGAATTCGACATCAAGGCGACGCCGCTCGAAGACCTCATCGCGTTCTGCGAGCCGCAGTTCTCCCTGAAGGCCGAGCATTGGGGCCAGGCCCGCATCACCGACGAGGTCGCCCAGAAGAAAAACTGGGAGCAGTAGGCCTTCCGTGCGGTGCCGTTTGCTCCGCAAACCGTTCAGCCAGCCGAAGCACACCGGCGCGCAGGTCTAGGGCGGGCCAGCGCAACAGGCCTCCCTTTCGGATGTGCTACACCCAGTCGTCCGACCGGTGGAGACGCGCGGCCTCCGCCCATGCGCGATCGACGGCCGATCCCGGACCTATGGCGTGGTCAAGCCGACCCGAATGACCGGGCGTCCACCAATCGTCGCAGACCGGCATGAGCGTCTGCCGGTCAAGCTCCGTGGCGTGGATCAGCCCGCCGCCCGTGACCAGCCAGAGCCGGCCGCCGTCTTCGAAGAGACCGGGATCGATGGCCTCGATCTCGCGCGCCGGGTCGGGCGCGAAGGCACAGGCCAAAGGTGCTCCGATATCGCGGCGGCCGGTTCCGCCCCGGCGCGCCGCGCCGACGCCGGCCTCCTCGAAGCTGTTCGCGGCGCGGAAGACCGGCGATCCGTCCATCCCGAGATCCGGCGCCCAGAAGGCGCCATCGGTGCGTTACCTGGCAGTTTCTGGGCGATCCAGGCAGGCTTGTACGGAACAGGCACAGATCGGTTGCCAACCGGGCGTCGCGCATCATCACGTCTTCTTTGGCAATCCGGTCGTCGATGCGTACGCCACGGTAGCGGACCTGGCCGACACCGACCGCACGACCTGCGATGGCGGTACGCTCAACCGCTCGGCTTATTGGGTTCCGGCGCTTTACGATCGGCGCGGCGAGCGGATCGAATATGTCGAGCCACTGTTCTACTACAAGACCGGCTACAACGTGCCGGCCTCGGTGATCGATCCGCCGCCCGAGGGGCTGCAGATGATCGCCGGACATGCCCACGCGACCGAGCCCCAGGGCACCCATGTGGTGAAGCTCCGCTGCGCGGCCTGGCAATCGGACCGCGCATGGTTCGACCCCGGCGATCCGCTCGACCATGTCGATTACCTGCCGGACTGTGGCGAGGACGACCTGCTGGAAGTTCGCGTGGTCTTTCCGCAATGCTGGGACGGAAAAACCTGTCCGCGCCGGATTACGGGAGCCACATGGCTTATCCGAGCGAAGCTGTGCCGCCCACAGCCGGCACCGGTAGCTGCCCCGCGTCGCACCCCGTCGCCATCCCGGAAATCTCCTACAATTTCGCAATCCAGGTGACGGCCGAGACCGGCGCGCCCTCGGCCTGGCGCTTCTCCTCGGACCGAGCCGATGCCGCAGCGCCCGGGGTGAGCCTGCATGCCGACTGGATGAACGGCTGGGATCCGGAGATCATGGACATGATCGTCGAGAATTGCCTGCGGCCCGCCCGGGACTGCGGCGCCGGCTTGCTGGGGGACGGAACGCGCCTGTGGCCCGTCGTGCATGACCAGGATGCCGGCAGGCGGCGGCGATCCCGCGCAGTTCCTGCGTGCTGCCGCCGCATGCACACTTGGCGGCACCGACATCATCCGGTCATGGATCTCGACGATCATGCCATGGCACATCATCGGACACCCAGACACAAGGGAGAGTTCCATGACCGTCCGGTCCGTCTCGCTCGCCCTCGCGCTGTTTGTGGCAGCACCTTCGCAGGCGCAGGATATCGTCGTCATCGGCGACAGCATCTTGGACTGGAACGGGCCGCAGTCGATCCCCGCTCAGCTTTCGCGGGAACTGGGCCTGCCCGTCGATGATCGGTCGGTTGCCGGCGCACGGATCAGCGCGGGCTTCTGGGGCCGAATGCAAGGCCTCGATATCAGGGGGCAACTCGGCGAAGACCGGCCGGATATCCTCGTCATGACGGGCGGCGGAAACGATCTAAGCGACGCGTGCGGCTGCGCGGAAAGCTGCGGCGCGGAGGTCGAGAAGCTGCTGAGCCGGGACGGGCGGGGCGAGCTGGGCGATTTCCTTCAGGAAGTCGTCGAGGACGGCACGCAGGTCTTCGTTCTCGGCTACGCAGATCCGCCGCTTGGGGGGAACGAGTTCACGGGCTGCATGCCTTATGTGCGCGCTCTCGACGACAGGGTGACGGCGCTGCCTGGGGTGATCCACGTTCCCGTGTTTCAAGCAATCGATCCGGCGGATGGCTCGTACTACGATCCGGACCGGGTCCATCCGTCGGTCAAGGCATCCTCGGTGATGGCCAGATTGCTGGCCGACGCGATCGAGGCTTCGCCGTAACCCGGCGGCCCGGCAGAAGGTTCGCAGCGTCGCTGGCGATGCTGCGAAAACGAACACCCGCGCAGGCAGGCTCGCGCATCCGGCCGCGCGATGGTCACCCTGGCCAGAGACGGTGTGACTGGCACTCCCATGCCGCGCGGAAATGCTGCTCCTGCGTCCGGTCGCGGCGACCGGGCGCATCGGCTTGGAGCCGGGCCGGATGACGGCGGAGGGGATGGGACTGGCGGCAAACCTTCCGCTCCTGCCATCTGGCCGCGCGTCTGACGTTTTCGCGCTCCAATGCACGGGAACATGGCAAAAAATAGGCAACGACGCCGGGTGGGATCGGAGGCAGGCCAGTGATGGCGCCTGAATCCGGTCGCTGGCCAAAGACCACCATGCCCGCAAGCACCACGACCACGATCCCGAGGCCC
The DNA here is from genome assembly GCA_964466745.1 of uncultured Rhodobacterales bacterium. Taxonomy (GTDB): domain Bacteria; phylum Pseudomonadota; class Alphaproteobacteria; order Rhodobacterales; family Rhodobacteraceae; genus CAYXOX01. Next base: position 2,815 of record CAYXOX010000005.1, on the reverse strand, counting down.
GGTGCGAGCGCGCGGGAGAGTCCCGCGGGCAGGCTCGGCCCTGAGCGCGACGCCACCGGAGCGTGTCATCGCCATGCATCGCGCTGGCTTCCGGGTGGGGGGCGGCGGCATCGTCGAGGCGATCCTGCCGCGGCCGGAGGCGATCGTGGGCGCGTTGCGGCTGCTGCCCAATCGGGCGCACCCACGCTTGCCACCGCATGACCCCGGTATTGCCCCGCGATTCTCTGCCCGCCGATCCCTTTGCAGCGATGCCGGCTCCCCATCCGCGCGTGTGTTCGATCTCCCATGGAGGTGCGGAGTGGGCGGACATGTCCTGACCGCGCGCTGGTCAGAACCGACCGTCGCGGGACTTCTCGATACGCTCGTCGCGAACGCGAACACGGAGAGGCGCCGCCCTCAAGTGTCGCTTTCACAGCCAGCCCGCTTCCTTCAGGCCCGAGCGGTAGGACCGGCCCACCGGCACGCGGCGGCCATCGGTCAGGCGCAGGAGGATGCGCTGGCCTTCTCGCTCGACGCTCTCCACGGCATCGGCGGCCACCCACCAGGAGCGATGGACGCGCCTGCCGAGGCCGCCCAGTTCGCGCGCGGCGTCCTCCATCCGGCACAGGATCATCTCCGACCCGGCCGAATGGTGTACCTTGAGATAGTGGTCCTGCATCTCGAGGCAGAGAAGCCGCCCCCCGAGCGGCGCGGACAGGCGCGCCGCGAAGAGGAAGAGGCCGTCGCCGCCGGGTTGACGGGTTTCCGTCTCCGACGGGGCGGCCTCCGACGGGGCGTCCTCGGAGCCTGCGGGCTCCGGCATGGCCGCGATCCGCTCCTGCATGTCTTCCCATGTGTAGGCCGGCAACGAGATCGCGGCGAGCAGCAGAAGCACCTGCCCGAACAGGACCGCGACATTCTCGGGCCAGCCAATGCCCGAAAGCCCGTTCGCCAGCGCCACCACTCCTGTCGCGGGCACAGCCGCGAGACAGGCGCCCAGAAGTGGCACCGTGAGCCGCGGCGCCGGCAGCCGGTCGCCCGCCACCGCATCCAGGCGCCGCAGGATGGCATCGGCCAGCAGCCAGTTCGCCGAAATGAGCGCCAGCCAATAGGCCAGCCGGGGCGCGGTGGGCAGCAGGTGATACGTCCCGAAAGGCCCGATCAGCCCGAGCACGAGGCCAACGCCGATCGGCGCGCCAAGGCGGAGGGACAGGCGGGACATACGTTCGCGCATCGTGAACCGAGCCTAGCATGCCGTTCGCGCAATTCCCCATCCGTTTCCGCAACTTCGCTGGCTCGGCTCGGCGCGGCGCCGCTATGCGCGCCGCAACACGACCGAAGCAAACGCTCGCATCGGAGGTATCGACCCATGACCCAGACGATCCTGTTCCTGCACATCCTCGCGGGTGTCGCGGCGCTGGCCGCGGCCGGCATCGCTGTCGGCAGCGCCAAGGGCGGCCGCCTGCACCGGCGCTCGGGCAACGCCTACACGCTGGCCATGGCCTTCGTCGGCTTCAGCGCGCTGGTGCTGGCGGTCGCCCACCGGAACCCGTTCCTCTTCGCGGTGGGGGTGTTCAGCCTCTATCTGGTCTTCACCGGCTGGCGCGCGGCGACGGCGCGCGACGGGCGGCCCCGGCGCCTCGACCATGCCGGCGGCGCGGTGATGGCGCTGGCCGGGATCGGCATGCTGGGCTGGGGCGCGCAGGGCCTGCTGGCGGGCCACGGCGCGCAGCCGGTGATCCTGCTGGCCTTCGGCTCCATCGGGTTGACCATGGCGCTGGCAGACTGGCGCGACTGGGCCCGCGGGCCGATCAGGGGCAAGGCGCGCATCGCCCGGCACCTGGGCCGGATGCTGGGCGCCACCATCGCCACGGTCACCGCCGCGGGCGCCGTCAACCTCGGCTTCCTGCCGGACCTCGTGGTGTGGCTCGGGCCCACCACGCTGATCACCCCCGTCATCTTCTGGTGGAGCGCCCGCGTGACGCGCGGCGCCGTCCAAACCTGACCCGCAAACCTGACCACTTGCTCGGAGACCCAATCATGCTCGCTCGGGCGTTCTGGAAACGCTGGACAGGATACCATGCCCGCAGCCGCGTCGAGGCAAGGATGCGGTGCCTGGCATCCTTCGGCGAGCGCATCGCCGTGAGAGACCCGGACCGCCAGACCGCCGAAATCCACATCCGCATCACCCTCATGAACCGCTTCAACGCCCTCGGCACCGCCGAGATCGTTCGCGTGGCCTGACGTCAGTGGGGCAAGGGGAAGTCACGTCTCAGGCGGGAGTTGCGCAACAACGCCGGTCTACTGCAACGGGCGATGCCGCAAGAGGGCGGCCCGTTTGCGGAAACAACGGCGGGCATGCTAGCCCGGCCCGCACGGTCCGACTTGGGAGACGGGATGCGGGTTGCGGTTGCATTGTTCCTCGCCGTCGGTGCGGCTGTCTCTGCCATGGCGCAGGAGCGCAAGGCGACCCTTACGGGCGTGGCATCCGTTGCCGATGGCGACGGGCCGTTGTTCGGCCGGGCGGAGGTGCGCTTGCAGGGTATCGCCGCGCCAGAACTCGACGGGCCGACGGGAGCGGAGAGCCGGGCCGGCCTGTTGCGCCTGGCTGGCGGGAAAGAGGTGGTGTGCCACCTGGACGGGACCACGGCGGGCAGATCGAGGTGCCCGGTTGCCGTCTGCTTCGTTGACGGGCGAGACGTGGGCCGCGCGCAGGTAGAAGCCGGTTTGGCCCGCGACTGCCCCGGATACTCGAAAGGCCGATACCGGGATGCCTCAACGGGCTCTGTTGCACAAATCGCGTGAGGGATTCATCTCGTGAATCCAGCGTGGTAGC
>CAYXOX010000004.1:43642-60029 GCA_964466745.1 uncultured Rhodobacterales bacterium | reverse complement strand
TGCCCGCTCAACCCGCAGCCAAGAGCGCACCGGCCTGTCCACCGGCGGGGCAGCCCGCCGAAAGAAAGCCTCAAGGGGTCACGCGCACCTCCGCCATCATGTCGGGGCGCCCCGTCACGGCGCCCGAAGGGCCGGCGCCGCGGCGGATGGCATCCACCACCTCCATGCCCTCGGTGACCCGGCCCACGACGGTGTAGAGCCCGTCGAGATGCGGGGCGGGCGCGAACATGATGAAGAACTGGGAGTTCGCGCTGTCGGGGCTCTGGGCGCGGGCCATGCCCACGACCCCGCGCCCGAAGGGAATGTCGGAAAACTCGGCCGGCAGGTCCGGCAGATCCGAACCGCCGCGGCCGGCCATCCGCATGTCCTGGCCCATGCGGCCGAATTCCACGTCGCCCGTCTGGGCCATGAAGCCCTCGATCACGCGGTGGAAGACGACCGAATCGTAAAGGCCCCCGGCGGCGAGCGCGGTGATGCGCTCCACGTGCTGCGGGGCCACATCCTCGAGAAGGTCGATCACCACGGTCCCTTCGGCCTCGCCCGTTATGTCGATCTCGAGCCCGGCCGCGAGCGCCGCCTGGCCCCCCAAGGCCGCGGCCAGGGCCCCGGCAAGTGCGAGGCGCGCGGCGCGCGGGCCCCGCGGGGAGCCGGGGTGTGCAGGGGGAGCCATCCGCTCAGCCATCGGCGGCCACCTTCACGCTGATCATCCTGTCGGGGTTCGCGGGGGGCTCGCCCCGGGTGATGGCGTCCACATGCTCCATCCCCGCGATGACCCGCCCGTAGACGGTATACTGCCCGTTCAGGAAGTGATTGTCGGCGAAGTTGATGAAGAACTGCGAGTTCGCGCTGTCGGGATTGGCGGAGCGTGCCGCGCCCAGCGTGCCGCGATCATGGGGCAGCTTGGAGAACTCCGCCGGCAGATCGGGCAGGCCGGACCCGCCGGTGCCGGCGCGGCGCAGGTCGAACCCGTCCTCCGCGTCACCGTGGGCCACGTCGCCCGTCTGCGCCATGAAGCCCTCGATCACCCGGTGGAAGACGACGTTGTCGTATTCCCCCGCGCGGGCCAGCTCCTTCATCCGGTTGGTGTGGAGCGGCGCGACATCGGGCATGAGCTCGATCGTCACGGTTCCGTCCTTGAGTTGCATCAGGATGGTGTTCTCGGGATCCTTGATCTCGGCCATGGTGCCTCCTTGTGCCTGCCCGGGCCATCGCCCGCGCGCCGGACGGTAAGAGGCTGGCGGGCCGAAGCCAAGGCGCGTATCCCGGGGCCCGGGAAAAGGAGACCGATGATGGGCTGGAAAACGCTGGACGACATCGAGTTGGCGGGCAGGCGCGTCCTTGTCCGGGTGGACATCAACGTGCCGATGGAGGGCGAGCGGGTGACCGACACCACCCGGATCGACAGGGTCGTGCCCACCGTGAAGGACATCCTCGCCGCCGGCGGGCGCCCGGTCCTGCTGGCGCATTTCGGGCGTCCCAAGGGCAAGGCCGTGCCCGAGATGTCGCTCGAGCGGCTGTTGCCGGCGCTCACCGAGGCAATGGGGGCACCGGTGCGCTTCTGCCCGACCTGCATCGGCCCCGAGGCCGAGGCGGCGGCCAGGGACCTCGGGGACGGAGAAATCCTGCTCCTCGAGAACACCCGCTTTCACGCCGAGGAAACCGACAACGACCCGGATTTCGCCCGGGCCCTCGCGCGGGTCGGCGAGATCTACGTCAACGACGCGTTCTCCGCGGCGCACCGCGCCCACGCCTCCACCGAGGGCGTGGCGCATCTTCTGCCCGCCGCGGCCGGGCGGCTGATGGCCGAGGAGCTTTCCGCGCTGGAGCGGGCGCTCGGCGATCCCGAACGCCCGGTGGTTGCGGTGGTGGGCGGTGCCAAGGTTTCGACCAAGCTGGATCTGCTTTCGAACCTCGTGGAGCGCGTGGATCACCTCGTGATCGGCGGCGGGATGGCCAATACCTTCCTCGCCGCGCGGGGCTACGACGTGGGCATCTCGCTGGCCGAACACGAGATGACCGGCACCGCCCGGGAGATCATGGCGAAGGCGGCCGAACTGGGATGCGAGATCCTGCTGCCCGAGGACGTGGTGGTGGCGCGGGCCTTCGAGGCGCATGCACCCAACGAGACGGTTCCGGCCAACACCTGCCCGGAGGATTCGATGATCCTCGATGCGGGCCCGGCGACGGTGGCGCGCATCGCCGCCGTTCTCGGCCGGGCGCGCACGCTGATCTGGAACGGCCCGCTGGGCGCGTTCGAGCTGCCGCCCTTCGATGCCGCCACCGTCTCGGCAGCGCGGGAGGCGGCCCGCGCGACGCGCGCCGGCACGCTCGTATCGGTGGCCGGCGGAGGGGACACTGTCGCCGCGCTCCACGCCGCCGGTGTGGCCGGGGATTTCACCTATGTTTCAACGGCCGGCGGTGCCTTCCTCGAGTGGATGGAGGGAAAGACCCTGCCCGGCGTCGCCGCGCTCGGCGGATGACGGCGACACGAGCGCCGGGAGCGGCCCGGAGCGCCCGGCACGCCGCCGGGCACGCTCGCCACACGGGCGCACGGCCTGCGCCGGCGCCCCGGCGCGCGGTCCGCTTCAACCGAAACCCGCAGGAAGGATAACCGGCATGGCAAGCCGCAACACCCCGCCGCCAGGCGACGTCTACCTCGATCACACCGCCCATTTCGTGGCCGACCAGGACAGCGCCGCGGCGGCACTGGGCGCGCTCGGCTTCACCGTCACGCCCTACTCGGTCCAGACGGTGCCCGATCCGGCCACCGGGGCTCCCACGCCCACGGGCACCGCGAACATCTGCGTGATGCTGCCGGAGGGCTACCTGGAGTTCCTCGTGCACACCGCCGACACGCCGATCGGGCTGGAGTTCCGCGCCGCGCTGGAGCGGCGCGCGGGGCTGCACCTCGCCGCCTTCGGCGTTGCCGATGCCGCCGAAAGGCACGCCGCGCTTGCGTCGGGCGGGCACGCGATGCGGCCCCTCGTGCACATGACCCGCGACGTTGAGACGCCCGCGGGCCCGGTGCCGGCGCAGTTCACCGTGGCCCGGCTGGTGGCCGGCACCATGCCCGAGGGCCGCGTGCAGCTCGTGACCCACGGCACGGAGGCCGCCATGTGGCAGCCGCGCTGGACAGCCCATGACAACGGCGCGCGCCGGCTCGCGGCGCTCGTGATCTCGGCACCCGACCCGGAAGAGGCCGCCGGGCGCTTCGCCCGCTTTCTCGGTCTGTCCGCCTCGCCCTGGCGGGACGGATACCGCCTTCAGCTTGCACGCGGCGCGGTGGAGTTCCTTCCCGAGGCCGCGGCGGAGGCGCTTGTCGGCGAGCCGGTGGAAACCGGGCGCCCCGCCATGGCGGCCGTGCGCATCGCGGTCGACGATCTCGACGCGATACGGCGGCGGGCCGAGGAGGCGGATATGCCTCCGCGCGCCTCCGGCGATGGCCTCGCCCTGCCCTTCGGCGCCGCTCTGGGGCGGGGAAGCTGGCTGTTCGAGGCCGCCTGATCGCCGCCGGGCGGGCGGCACCGGGCACCGTCAGCCCGCAAGAAAGATGGCTTCGAGCTCGTCGAGGATCGTGTCCGCGGCACTGCCCGCGCGCAGGTGCCGCTCCAGCGCTTGCCCCGCCGCATCCTGCCGCGGAACCCAGCCGCGCCAGCGGGGGCGAATGTAGCCTGCGTCCATGATGCCCAGCGTGTTGGCGTAGAAATCGAGGCTGGCGGCGTTGAGGCCCGGATCTATCCAGGCGGCGCGGTGCCCGGGCTGGGCAAGGGCATGGCCCATGGCGATCTGGATGTCGGCGCCCATCAGCCGTGCGGCATAGCGGGCGGCTTCGGCAGGCGCGGCGCAGGCGCTGGAGACACCGACGCCGGCGCCGCCGATGATCCCCGCCGCCCGGCTTCCGCCCGGCGGCACGGGGCCCGCGGTGAAGGCGAGCGGGAGCCGCCCCTCGGCCCCACCCCACGCGGCCATGCTGTAGGCCGAGAAGCCGAAGACGCAGGGGCAGTAGGCGAGATCGTCCCGGCGCGCCATGGCCTCAAGGCAGCCGATCGATTCCCAGTCGAGCACCTCCGGCGGCGCGGCATCGAGGATCAGGCGCATCGTGTCCAGCGCCTTGCGTCCGGCCGCGCGCGGCACCATCTCGCCCGCCCGCGCGAAGGCAGGTGCCCCCATCTGCGTGCAGAAGCTGAAGAAGCACATCACGCTGCCGACATTGGTGAAGGAGATCGCGAGGCTCAGACCCTCCGCCTCCAGCCGGCGGATCACCTCCGCGAGCGGCGCCTCGGCCAGGCTCCGTGCATTGAGGCCCGCCCGAGCGCAGAGATCGGGGCGGAAGGCCGCCACCTGCACCGCAGCATCCACCGGCAGCCCCCAGACCGCGCCCTCCCAGGTGAAGAGATCGAGCCCGCGCCCCACGCAAGCGCCCCGCAGGTTCGCGAGAAGCGCAGGGTCCAGATGCTGCGCGAGATCGATCATCGCCCCCTCGGCGGCCACGTCCCCGACGAAGGGATGATCGTAGATCACCAGATCGTAGTTCGCCGCGACAGCGCCGATGGAGGCCGCAGAGAACTCGGCGAGCGAATGGACCTCCCAGCGCACGAAGATGCCCGTTTCGGCGGCAAGCCTTTCGGCGACGGCCCGGAGGCCGGCAACGCCGCGCGGGTGATCCCAGGCGATGCCCACGAGCTCGGTCATGCCCGCCGCCTCCGTTCCAGCCCGCGGATGAGCCCCTGCAGGAAGCCCACGGCGTGGCAGAGCCCCTGCCGATCCTGCGCCCACGGATCCTCGAAGGGGCCGCTGCCCGGGCCCATGAGAGGCGCATGGGCCGGCACGAGAAGGCCATCGTAGCGCATGTCCATCAGCGCCTCGAGGACCGGCTCGAACACCGGGCTTTCATCGAAGAAGGTTTCCTCGAAGCGCTCGGCCGTGCCGCGCACCGCCTGGAAATGCAGGTAATGCAACCGGCCCTCCGGCCCGAACCGCTCGATGGCGCGTCCGATGGCGCCCTCGCCCATCAGCGCCCAGTTGCCGAGGCAGAAGGTGAGCCCGAAGAGCGGGCTGCCCGCGATCTCGACGGCACGCTCGAAGGCCTCGAAGCTGCGGAAGGGCCGCGCGACGCCGCCCAGCGTGGGGATCACCGGATCGTCGGGGTGCAGCGCGACCCTGAGGCCCTCCGCCTCGGCCACCGGCATGAGTGCGCGGATGAACCAGGTGAAGTTCTCCCACATCTCCTCCTCGCCGATCTCGCGGCCGAAGACGGGGGGCGCCTCCCGCACCAGCCCGTAGTCGAAGGTGGAGACCCCCGCCCCGCCGCGGCCGACGGGCGGCAGGCCGTACTGATCCTCCGCCAGCTCGGGCGTGGCGCGGCGCGGGTCCACCGGAGCGGACGGCGCAGCGTCGAGCGGCTGGTTCGTGCGCCACACCGCGGAGGGCATGAAGTTGAAGCCGAAGACGGGAATGCCCGCCCGAGCGATGTTGCGCACGGTCTCGAGCACGCGGGCAAGCTGCTCTTCCCGCCCCGGCAGGCCGAGCATGATCTTGTCGTAGAAGCGCACCGGGATGTTCTCGAGCGCGCCCACCTCGAGGCCGCGCGCCGTCACCCGCCCGCGCAGCCGGCGCAGATCGGCAAGCGTGAGCACGTCGCCCTCCACGCTCGGCCAGTACTGGTTGAGGTTGACGTGCCCGATGCCGAGCTGGGTGACGAAGGCGGCCTGCTCGTCGGTCAGCTCCCGGACCCCGTGGATGGCGAGCCGCATGGGCGATCTCCCTCAGAGCGCGACCGTCAGGCCACCGTCGATCACCTGCACCGTCCCGGTGGTGTAGGCGGCGGCCGGTGCGGCCAGGGCCAGGGCGGCGGCGGCGAGATCCTCGGTGCGGCCCCAGCGGCCGGCCGGGATGCGCCCGGCGATCTGCCCCTCGAACTCGGGGCGCTCGGTGCGCAGCGCCTTGTTTCCATCGGTCAGGAAATAGCCCGGCGCGATGGCGTTGGCGGTGATGCCGGAGGGCGCAAGCTCCACCGCGAGGGCGCGCACGAGCCCCTCGAGCGCCGATTTCGCCGCCACGTACCCGTGGATACCCGGCCGTGCGAGAATGGCGTTGATCGAGGAGATGAAGATCATTCGCCCGAATCCCGCCTCCGCCATGGCCGGCGCGGCGGCATGGGCAAGGCGCCAGCCCGCGGTCAGCGCGACGTCGATCACCCGCGCGAACTCGGCCTCGCACTGATCGAGGAACGGCTTGCGCACGCTGGTGGCCACGTTGCTGACGAGGATGTCGAGCCGCCCGTGCCGGTCGAGCGCGCCGTCGACCAGCGCCCTCGCCATGCCCTCGGCGGCCACATCGCCCGCCACCGCCTCGGCCGAGAGTCCCCAGCCGGCCATCTGCGCCGCCCGCGACTCGAGCGCCTCGGGCGCGCGGGCGTTCATCACCACATGGGCGCCAGCGGCGGCCAGCGCCTGGGCGATCTGCCAGCCGATCCCGCGCGAGGCGCCCGTCACCAGCGCGGTGCGCCCGGTAAGATCGAAGAGCTGCGCGGGGCCGGGGGGGCGCGGTTCGGCGGGCATGGTCAATCGTACTCGATGCGCGGGTCGACATAGGCGTAGAGGACGTCGACCGCGAGATTGATGGCGATGTAGATCATCAGGATGATCACGATGCAGCCCTGGATTAGGGGGTAGTCGCGGGTGGAGATCGCCTGGATCAGCAGCCGCCCGAGGCCGGGATAGGTGAAGACCGCCTCGGTCACCACCGCACCGCCGATGAAGACGGCCATCATCAGGCCGACGATGGTGATGAAGGGAAGCAGGGCGTTGCGCATGATGTGGGTACGCACGATCTGGCCCTCCGGCAGCCCCTTGGAGCGCGCCGTGCGCACGTAGTCGGCATTGAGCTGGCTGACGAGGGAGGCCCGCAGGAAGCGCGCCAGTACGCCCGAAACGTAGAGCCCCAGCGTGAGCGCGGGGAGGATCAGGTGGCGCAGCGCCTCGATCGGGTCACGCCAGAGCGGGTGATACTGCGAGGCGGAGGGCAGGATCCTCAGCTCCACCGCGAAGAGCAGGATCAGCAGGATGCCGAGCCAGAAGGTGGGCACGCCGAGCGCGAGCGCATTCCACCCGCTCAAGGCGCGGTCGATCCAGGTGCCGGGGCGCAGCGCGCTGACCACGGCGATGGGGATGCCGAGACCGACGGCGATCAAGGTGGCCATGAAGGCCAGCTGGAGCGTGGCCGGCAGGCGTTCGCCGATCAGCTTGGCCACCGGCTCGCGGCTGTGGATCGAGGTGCCCAGATCGCCCCGCAGCGCACCGCCGAGCCATTCGAGGTACTGCACGGCGATGGGCCGGTCGAGCCCCAGCTCGGCGCGGGCGGCCGCCACCTGCTCGGGGGTGGCGTTCTCGCCAACGATCACGCCGACCGGGCCGCCGGGGACGGCGTAGATCATCGCCCAGATGCCCAGCGAGGCGATCAGCACCACGGGGATCATCTGCATGAGGCGCCGCAGCACGTAGCTCATCATGACGTGCGGCCCTCCAGATCGCGCGTGCCCGTGCCGCCGTCCTCGCTCTTTTCGAGAATCGCCGTCAGCGTGCGGCCGATGGTGTCGAAGGACAGGATGGTCAGGGTCAGGACCACCCCGGGCAGCACCGCGTAGTAGGGCGCTTCGTGAAGGAAGCTCTTGCCCGTGCGCAGCATTTCCCCCCAGCTCGGCGTCGGCGGCGGCACGCCCACGCCGAGAAAGGCGAGCGCCGCCTCGAGGAGGATCGCGATGGACGACAACACGACCACCTGAACGAGGATCTGGTTCCAGGAGTTCGGCAGGATCGTGCGGAACATGTTGTAGGAGGAAGAGCCGCCGAACGCCTCCACAGCCTCCACGAAATCGCGCTTGCGCAGCGAAAGCACCTGGGCACGCACGATGCGCGCGAAGCCGGGGATGCCCGTGATGCCCACCGCGAGCAGCGCGGCGCCCTGGCTGCGGCCGAAGACGGCGATGAGCGCCATCGCGAAGAGGATCGCGGGCAGCGCCAGGAGCACGTCGACGGTGCGCATCAGCACCGCGTCGCGCCAGCCTCCGAAGAACCCGGCGACGAGCCCCATGGGAATGCCCACCGCCGCGGCGATCAGCACGGCGCCGGCCGCGGTGACGAGGGAGGTGCGCGCGCCGTAGACGACGCGGGAGAGGATGTCGCGGCCAAGCTCGTCGGTGCCGAACCAGTAATCGGTCGTCGGGCCTTCCAGCGCGCGCAGCATGTCGAGGCGCAGGGCGTTGAAGCCAAGGAAATCGGCGAAGACCGCGAGGAATACCACGAGCGAAAGGAAGGCGATGCTGAGGGCGGAGCCGCGCCGGCGCAGCAGCTCGCGCCCCACCGTGCGCAGACCGGTGTCGGAGCGGCTCACAGCGCACCCTCCCTCTGCCCGCGGGCATCGGCCGGGGGCGCGCCCTCCGCAAGCGGGCCGGCATGGTGGCAGGCCACGCGGGTGGGCGTCGCGCCGTAGGGGCCGAGCGCCGGGTCGGACGCGCGGCACAGCTCCGTCGCCCTGAAGCAGCGCGGGTTGAAGCTGCAGCCCGGGGGCGGCGCCGCGGGGTTGGGCACCTCGCCCTCCAGAACGATCCGCCGGCGGCTGTCGCGCACCGACGGGTCGGGCACCGGCGCGGCCGACATCAGGCTTTGCGTGTAGGGATGGACGGGCCGCTCGTAGAGCTCGTCCTTCGTGCTCTCCTCAACGATCCGGCCGAGATACATCACGGCGACACGGTCGGAGATGTGGCGCACCACCGAGAGGTTGTGCGCGATGAAGAGATAGGCGAGGCCCAGCTCCTGCTGGAGATCCTCCAGAAGGTTCAGGATCTGCGCCTGGATCGAGACATCGAGCGCGGCCACCGGCTCGTCGAGGATGAGCAGCCTGGGCGCCAGCACGAGCGAGCGGGCGATCCCGATGCGCTGTTTCTGCCCGCCGGAGAACTCGCGGGGATACCGGCCGAACATGCTGCGGGAAAGACCCACCATCTCGAAGAGCTCGGCGATGCGCTTCGCCCCGCCCATCTCCTCGTAGAGCCCGTGGATGCGCAGGGGTTCGGCGACCACTTCCTCCACGGGCAGGATCGGGTTGAGCGAGGAGAACGGATCCTGGAAGACGTATTGCATCTGGCGGCGCACCGCGCGCATCTCGCCGCGCGGCAGGCCCAGCACCGGGCGGCCCTCGAAGGTGACCTGCCCGCCGGTGGCGCCCACGAGCCCCATCACCGCCTTGCCGGTGGTCGTCTTTCCGCAGCCCGACTCGCCCACTAGGCTCACGGTTTCGCCGGCGTGCACGTCGAGCGTCACGCCGTCGACGGCGCGCACGTGACCCACCGTGCGGCGCAGCACCCCCTTGCGGACGGGAAAATGCACCTGCAGGTCTCGGATCGAGAGGAGCGGTTCGCCGCGTGCGGGCTTCTGCTCGGCGCGGGCCTCCGCGGCGAGACGCACGGGCGGGGTTTCCTCCGCGTAGTGGCAGGCGGCGATCACGCCGGGCGCCACCTGCCGCGGTGCCGGATCCTCGGCCGAGCAGCGGGGACGGCCCGAGCCGAGACTGCAGCGCGGGTGGAACGAGCATCCCGGCGGCAGCGCCGACGGAGTGGGAGGCTGGCCCGAGATCGGATCGAGCCGGCGGTCGATGCTGTCCACGCGCGGAATGGATTGCAGGAGGGCAGCCGTGTAGGGATGGCGGGGATTGGCGAAGATCGCCTCCACCGGGCCGGTCTCCACGATCCGGCCACCGTACATCACGGCCACCCTGTCGGCCACCTCGGCAACGACGCCGAGATCGTGGGTGATCAGGATCACGGCCGCGCCGCTTTCCTCCTGCCTGCGGGCGAGCACCGAAAGCACCTGGGCCTGCACGGTCACGTCGAGCGCGGTGGTGGGCTCGTCGGCGATGATGAGCCGGGGCCGGCCCGACATCGCCATGGCGATCACGGCGCGCTGGCGCATGCCGCCGGAAAACTGGTGGGGGTACTGGTCGATCCGGCCCTCGGGATTGGCGATGTCGACCTCGCGCAGAAGCTCCACCGCGCGCGCGGGCGCCTCGGCGGCGTCCAGCAGGCCGTGGGCCACCTGCCCCTCGGTGATCTGCCGCCCCACCGGCAGCACGGGGTTCAGCGTGGTGGCGGGATCCTGGAATATGAAGCCCACATCGCGGCCGCGCATCTCGCGCAGCACTTCGAAGGGGGCGGTGGTGATCTCGGTACCGCCCAGCCGGATGGAGCCGCTGACGCGGGCGTTGCGCGGCAGAAGCCCGGTGATCGCCAGCGAGGTGACGGACTTTCCCGAACCGCTCTCGCCGACGATGCACAGCACCTCGCCCGGCGCGACTTCGAAATCGACGCCGCGCACGACGGGCACGAGGCCGCCCTCGCCCGCGAAACTCACGGCAAGATCGCGCACCTCCAGAACCGGAGACGTCGCGGGGGCCGTCATGGCCGGCCCCCGCGGGTGGTGCGTCGCTGCTGAAGCGCAGGCTTCATTCGGTGAAGCCGATGGTGCGGCCGATCAGCAGGTTGTCGATATCGAGCGTGAAGCCGCCGACGTTGGGCGCGGCGGTGATGAGCCCGATCTCGTAGGAGTTGGTGGGGATGGCGAAGGCCTCGTTCACCAGCACCTGGTTGAGATTGTCGTAGGCGGCCTGAACATCCTCGCCGAACGCGGTGTTCACCCGCTCGATCGCCTCGACATAGGCCGGGTGGGGGTGCGGATCGCCGAAGACGGGGTTGTTGACCGTCCGGTAGATGGAGTTCGTGGCCACGCGCGAGGGGAACTTCTGCACGTTGCCGACACCGCCGAAGACGGCGGCGAACCCGCCCGAGAGCAGCGCGTCGATGAACTCGGCGCCCTCGCGGATGTCGAGATCGATGTCCATGCCGATCTCGGCGAGCGAGGCCTGGACGATCTGGCTGATGAGCACGGAAGGCTCATCCGACCCGTTGACGAGGAGCGCCCAGTCTTCCTGTTCGGCCTCCGAAAGCCCCGAGCCGTCGAGGATCTCGCGCGCCCGCGCGGGGTTGTAGGCATAGGCCTCGGTGACGGAGGGATCGAACGCCGGGCTGGCCGGGGCCCAGGGCAGCGCCGTGGGCTCGCCAAGGCCGGCGTAGCCGATCTGGAGGATCGCCGGGCGGTTCATCAGATAGTTGAACGCCTGGCGGAAATCGGCGTTGTCGAAGGGCGGAACGGTGCTGTTGATGCGGAACACCTGGACCAGCTTGCCGGGGCCCTGGAGCACCTGGAAGCCCTGGTCGCGCAGGCGCACGGCGCTGCGGGACGTGCCGTTGTAGACGAGATCGACCCCGCCGGATTCGAGCGCGGCGGAGGCGGCGGCATCGTCGCTGAAGACGGTGAATTCCATCCCGTCGAGAATGGGCTGGCCCTCGCGCCAGTAGTTCGGGTTGGCCACGAAGGTGAGCGACTGGCCAACCGTGCGGTTCTCCAGCATGAACGGGCCGGTGCCCGCGGGCACCGTCACGACATCGGCCATGCCCTCGGGATCGATGGCCGGCATGAACTGCAGCAGATCGGTGATCTGCTTGGTGGGCACCGGCGCGTTGAAGTTGATGGTGAGCGTGGTGTCATCCACCACTTCCCAGTTCTCGATGATCCCGGTGGTGGGGAAGATGTTCTTGCCTTCCTCGGGATCGGAGGCCTTCTCGAGCGTCGCGGCCATGGCGGCGGCGTTGAACGGGTTGCCGCTGTGGAAGGTCACGTCGTCGCGCAGGGTCAGCGTGACGGAGGTGTTGTCGTCGGCGATCTCCCAGCCCGTCGCGAGATTCGGGATCGCTTCGCCATCGGCGGTGTACTCGATCAGGCTGTCGTAGAGATTCTTGATGGCGAAGAAGTTCACCACCGAGAAGGCCATGGGATCGAAGCTGTTGATATCGTTGCGAACGCCGACGCGCAGCGTGCCGCCTTGCAGCTCCTGTGCCTGCGCGGCGCCCTGCCCCGGCATGAGCGCCGGGGGGGCGACGAGAACGCTCGCGGCGGCGAAGGCTGCAACGCAGACGCCCCTGAGCTTGTTGGAAACGGTGGTGATCACGGCTGTCTCTCCCTGTCGACTTGTTTTCGTGAACATGAGGCTTGCCCCCCGCAAGGGGGCGGTTCAGGCGATGCTCTCCTTCTTGCTGCGAACTCGGGCATCGAGCCCGTGCCAGTCGTCTACCGCGTCGAGCGGGTAGACGGGGCGCGGGATACGGGCCCAGGGCAGGCCGAAGACATCAGACTGGCCCGGCCCGGGCGTGTCGGCGCGGATCACCTCTGCGGTGAGCGGCGCGAAGAACTGGAAATTCGAGGCGGTCTTGAGAACCGCGATCTTGTACTCCCCGGGTTCGACGCCGAAGGCGCGGTAGACATCGGGCAGGTTGCCGGCAACGCCGCGCTTCTCGCTCACCAGGAGCGTCACCGGCCCCACTTCGAAGACGGCGACGCGCCCCATGTCGATATGGTCCTGGTGGTTGTAGTTCACCGGCACTGCGCTGCCGTCGCCGAGGCGCCGCACGCGGCCGGTGACCGCCAGCGGGGTGAAGAAATGCGGCGCGGCGTCGCCGCCCACCTCAACGCTCACCTCGGCCCCCTCGCCCGCCTCGAAGAGCGTTGCAACGAGGCCCGGCGAGATCAGCGGCAGCAGCGCGCGGCTCTCGATCCCGAGCCTGAGCATCGATTCGAGGATCACGTTGCTGTCGCCCGCCGCACCGCCGAACACGGTGTCTCCGGTATCGCTGAGCACGATCAGGCCGCGCGGGGCTGCATCGGCGCGGCGCACCGCCTCGTCCACCGGCACCGCCTCGCGCTCCTGGAACTCCGCGCGCATGGACCAGGCGAGATCGGCCAGCTCCTCGGCCAGCGCCTCGGCGAGATCGGGGGCGTCGTCCGTCACCACCACGGTGGACCATCCGCCCTCGGCCACGTCGAGCCAGGGCTGCATCGGGTAGTTTGAAGCCTGCACCACCCGCGGATCCTGTGCCTCCATCTCGCGCGCACGGTCGAACCAGCGCTTCATGGGGCCCTTCGAGGTGAGGAACTGCTCCTGGTGCGAAAGCAGCGGGATCTTGCGCCAGGCCATTGTCGGGCGCACCTCGCCGGCGACGATGCGGAACAGCACCTCCGCGCCGATCCGGCCGGTGTCGTGCACGTCGTGGGGCTGGGTGCGGTGGCCGACGATGGCATCGCATGCTTCCACGAGCTTCGCGGTGATGTTGGCGTGGTGATCGAGCGCGGCGACGATCGGCACGTCCGGCCCGAGGATCGCCCGGCAGAGCGCGGCCTGGGCGCCTTCCACGTCGTCGAGGTGCTCGGCCGCGCAGGCACCGTGCAGTTGCAGCGCCACCCCATCGAGCGGCCCGGCCGCTTCCAGCCCGGCGCGGATGCGCTCTTCGAAGAATTCGAACGCCTCGCGGCTGATGCGCCCGCCGGCCACGGCGAAGGCGCGGATGATCGGCACCGTCTCGATCTGGCGGCCGCTGGCGCGCACGGCATCGAGGTAGCCGCCCACCTTGCTCTTGGCACCCGCGGACCGCAGAACCTCGGCGCCCTCCTCGATGCCAAAGGCACGGTAATCGTCGAGAGTGGTCGGCACAGGATTGAAATCATTGGTTTCCTGGGCGACATGTATGAGGGCGATACGCACCGGAGGGCTTCCTATTCGGCCGCGCCGGCCGGAGCGGCCAGCAGCGGGTTGGGGTCGAGCGGCGCCATGGGGCGGCGCAGCTTGGTGTAGGTCACGCGGAGCGGATCCGAAGGATACGGCCCACCCGTATCGAGATAGCAGATCTCTGCCGCGATCGGCGCGAAGGCCGCGTGGAAGTGATTGGAGGACTTGACCACCACGATCTTCTTGGCAGCGAGATCGATGCCGAGATCGGTGAAGACCGGCGGGCTGAAGGTCTGCGCCCGCCCGGTGGCGAGCACCACGTCGAGCGACCCGATGGTGATTGAGGCTGCCGGGCCCAGCGACACCCGGCTCTGCTCGAACGGGATCACGAGATCGTCGGTGACCGCGCGCACGACGACCTCCGCGTCCACCGGCTGGCCCGAGCTGGCCGCCGCCTTGCCCCCGAAGCGCAGCGAAAGCCGCGTGCCCGGCCCCGCGGCGCGGCAGAACGACACCGCCACCGGATCCCACAGCGCGCCGATGGCCGCGGGGATCTCGGGCCGGGCGAGAAGCGCGTGAACCATCACCGTGGCATCGCCCGCCACCCCGCCGCCCGGATTGTCCCACCGGTCGGCCATCACCACGGGCTGGCCGGAAACCGTCAGCGCATGGGCGATGGCCTCTTCGGGCTTCAGGTGCGGCGCGGCGGCGCTGGCCGGCCAGGCGAGCATCTCGCGCCCCAGCGCCTCGGCCAGTGCCTCCGCCTCCGACGCGTCGCCGTCGGCGATGACCAGCACCTTCGTGCCCATCTCCCTGACATCGCCGGCCGGAAATCCGTGGGCGATCGAGATGCTCAGTATGCCGTCGCGCCCCTCCATCGCCATCAGCCTGTCGACGAAACTGCGGCCGGGCTCCCGGCTTGTCATGAAGCCGCCCATGGCGCGGCAGTCGAACACGCCCATGCGGGGGGCGATCTCGCCCCGGGCGGCCCGCAGGCACAGATCGGTCAGATCCTCGGCGCGGGCGAGAAAATCGGTGTGGGGAAACTCCTTGAAGGCGGTGATGACATCGGCCGCCTCCACCATCTGGGGGGTGAGGTGGCAGTGCATGTCGAGCTCGGCACCGATGATGCAGCCCGGCCCCACGATCTCGCGCGCCCGGGCCAGCAGATCGCCCTCGCAATCATCATACCCCACCGCGACCATGGAGCCGTGGAGCCCGAAGAGCACGACGTCGAGCGGCAGCGCCGCCTCGATCTGGCCGAGGATCTCGTCACGCAGGCTCTCGTAGGCGTCGCGGCTCACGAGACCCGCGGGCTCCGCCCAGGTCGCGGTGCCCTCCACAAGGGTGAAGCCATCGCTCGCGGCACGGCGGCGGGCCGCCACGAAGGGCGCCGAGCACAGCGTGGGCTCCGGGGGGTGCGTCCCGGGAGGGAAATACATCGCCGTCTCGAAGGCGGAGCGGTCCACGTAGAGCGGGGAAAAGGTATTCGTCTCGGTCGCAAGCGATCCGACGAAAACGCGCATCTGCTGGGCCCCCCGGGCTGTGGCGTGGCCGCGCTTACGTTTCACATGGAAGAACGAATGTTGCGCAGATCGGTATAGGCAACGGGAATCCTTCCCACCTGTCAAGCCAAAGCTGTCCGGTCGCCGCGGGAAGTTTCGGGTATGGCCGGCTCAGCGCTCAGGCGGATCACGCCCTTGCCAGGGGGGCGCGGCGCCGAGGGCTAGGGCGCGTCAAGGTGGAAGTCTGCCACCACGGGGTAGTGATCGGAGGCCCAGACCGGCCCGCGCTTGCGGCGCATCACCACCGGCTCCGAGGCCGGGCGCGCATCACCCGCGTAGGCGAGATGATCGATCGCTCCGAAGAGGTTGAAACCACGATCGAAATGGAAGGTGGCCCCGCGCACGGGCAGGAAGGTGAACCCGGCCTCCCCGAGCGCGCGATGCAGCGGCGAGCCGAGCAGCGCGTTGAGATCCCCGGCGAGAAGCACGGTTTCCCCGGCCTCGATCCAGGGCCGCGCGCGCTCCACGGCCAACTCCACCGAACGGCGCCTGTTCTCGCCGCTGGCGTAGTCGAGGTGCAGGTTGAGCACCCTGAATTCCGCGCGCGCGCCCCGACGGTCGCGAAAGCGCGCCCAGGAGGCGAAGGCGGGATAGGAGCCGTCGAAACTGCGCGAGTAGATCGCGTCGGGCGTGGGCGAGAAGAAGAACCACCCCTGATCGAGGAGTTCCAGCCGCTCTGTCCGGTAGAAAATCGGCTGCGTCGAGGGGAAGCTGCGCCAATCGCCCACGGCGGCCGCGGCATGACCGGGCGTATTCTCCAGCAGCCACTCCCGCGCGAGGTTCTCGCTGTCGTCATTGCCGCCGCGGAAGGTTTCCATCTCTTGGAAGGCCACGAGATCGGCCCGGAGCGCCGCGAAGCCCGCCGCAAGCGGCGCCTTTCGCGCCTCCCATCGGGCGAGCCCCCAACGGCCTTCGGTGCGCCGGGCGGCGATGTAATGCACGTTCCAGGTGGCGAGACGGAGCGCGCCGGGAGCGGGCGGCGCAAGCTCGGGGCCGCCGGAGTTCCGCAGGTGCTGCGCGCCTGCGAGCAGCATCACGGCCGCGCAGAGCCCGAAGACGAGAAGAAGGAAACGGCGCATCGTTTGCCTCACTCGTAAAGGCGGAGATCCCGGGTGACGTACCGGCCACCGCGGCCAAACACGCCCTCGTCGCCGTGCCCGGTCGCCCGCACGGCCGCCTTGTGGCCCCGGTCCCGCGGCGCCCCCCCCCCC